>JBMUAP010000037.1:0-12390 GCA_049454155.1 Blastocatellia bacterium | reverse complement strand
TTCATGCGGAACGAGGTCTTCCTGCCCCTCGGGATGACGCGCTCGCTGGTAGCGGTCCGCCCATTGAGTGAGCAGGGACTCGGCCCGCATGAGGCCATCCGATACGGGGTGGATGGACGGTCCATCCCCTTCTACGAGTTTGATCATCCGGGGGCGTCGGCGGTCTATGCCAGCGCGCACGATCTGGTCCGTTTCGGGATGTTCCACCTCAAAGCCCATCTGCCCGACCAACGGCAGATCCTCGACGATGCCTCGATCGAGGAGATGCAGCGCCCCACCTTCAAGGCCGAGGATGTCTGGAGTTATGGGGTCGGCTGGCGGACCGGGACCCATTTCTCTGCCCACCGGGTCGTCTTCCATACGGGCGGGATGGGAGGAGTGAGCGCGATCCTCTGCCTCATGCCTGACGACCGTGTCGCCTTCGTTGTCCTGGCCAATGCCAACAATGATCTGCTGGGGAGGCCCCCCTTGCCGAGCCTGATCCGTGACGAGATCATTGCCGCGCTCTTCCCCGAGGCACCGCGAACGCCATCGCCAGCCAGTCAACCGATTGGTCAAAGATCCACCCTCTTCCCACATTCCTTGGCCTCGCTGCAAGGCCGCTGGAGTGGACGGGTCGAGACGTGGCAGGGAGAGATGCCGCTGACGCTCGACTTTCAAGCGGATGGCGATGTCCACGCGCAACTGGGCTCACAACTGGTAACCCTGCTCAACCGCGCAGACTTTCAGAATGGTGTCCTCACGGGCGTGATGAGCGGTGACCTTGGAACAGAGGACGCCAATCGGACACGGTATCTGCTGCACCTCTCGCTGACACTGCGCGGCGAGAGGTTGACGGGTGGGATCACTGCGCTCTCCCTGCCCGGGAAACGGGTCGGCAATGCACTGACCTCCTGGGCAGAGCTGAAGCGAGAGGAGAGGCTATCCGGAAGCTGGGGAGAGCAGTGAATACGAGGATGATCTCAGAGTAGAGCATGAGAGGCGGCCCGTGGCGACTTCTCCTGCTCTGCTGTGAGCGACGTCTTGGAAGAGCACGTCGACACCGCCTTTGCCGGACTCGACGCTCTTGCCAAACATTACTGCGGAAAGCTACTCCTTTCCAGGTTGGGGCACGATTCGCAGATAGGGCTTGAGGGTCGTCCAGCCAGCCGGGAACTTCTCTTTCGCCTGCTCATCCGAGAGGGCGGGCACAATGATGCAGTCATCTCCATCCTTCCAATTGACCGGTGTCGCGACACTGTACTGCGCGGTCAACTGGCAGGAATCGACGATCCGCAGGATCTCATCAAAGTTGCGGCCAGTGCTCGCCGGATAAGTGACCATCGCCTTAACCTTGAGATCAGGCCCGATGACGAAGACCGACCTGATGGTGAAGATGTCGCTCACTTCCGGATGGATCATGTCGTAGAGACGGGCCACTTTCTGATCGGCATCAGCGATCACCGGAAAGTTGAGCGCCGCTCCTTGCGTCTCCTCAATGTCGGCCGCCCAACGAAGATGCGAATCCGCCCGATCGACGCTCAGCCCAATCACCTTGACCCCGCGTCGATCGAACTCTGGTTTGATCTTGGCGATGTAGCCCAGCTCGGTCGTACAGACCGGCGTGAAATCCTTCGGGTGCGAGAAGAGGATCGCCCACGACCCTCCAATCCATTCGTGAAAATGGATCGGCCCCTCGGTCGTCTCTGCAGTAAAGTCGGGAACGACCCCCTGTCGATGGCTCTTGCCAGGAACAGGGAGCAACGGCCGGGAAACTGCCAGTCGTCCCCGATCGTCGCGTCCTCGACTTCGATGTTCCAGGAATAATGATGCTTTTTCTTTCAGCGTACGCCGATCTCGGACGTCGCTGACAGGCGGCTGATATCGGCCTCGCGCAACAGATGTTCGATCTGCTCGGTATACTCGCGTCTCAACTGATCGTGGAAGGGACCGCTCGCCGGGGCGGCAAATCCGGCGTGAATCGCTTTAACTCGACCGTCGCGACCGATGAAGAACGTCGCCGGCCACGTGTTGAGGTTGAGTGCCTGCGGGACCTTCTCCGACAACTCTGCCGGCGCACCGGCCAGCAGGTAGGTGTACTCGATGCCGTACTTGCGAACAAAGGCCTTCGCACGGGTCAGCTCCTCCTGCTGCTCAGGCTCTTCGAAGTCGAGCGCAACGATCTCCAATCCACGATGACGGTACTGTCGATCCAACTCTACGAGGTAGCGTGCTTCGTCGTGGCAGTTTGGGCACCACGTGCCCGTCACGACGACCAGCAAGGCCTTGTTGGTGAAACGCTCGTCCGTATGGGTGACCAGTTTCCCGTCCAAATCGGGAAATCGAAAGGTGAAGACTTCGTTTAGATCCCGAACCGTGGTGTGTGTCCACGAATTGGCCGGGTCCTCAATTCCTTTGACGCGGGCGACATCCGGTCGGTAGGCGACCAGCCGTCCTCGGTTGGGACCACCGCCGGCGAGCAACAGATCGAGCGCACCTTCCGCCCCCAGGGCGATCTCCAAGCGTAGCGGACGGGAAGCGTCAAAATGGCCCAGGACAAATCGATCCTTTTGCCAACGCCCCGTCAGTGATCCCGTATCGCCATCAATCCGCAGGATCGCCGCCGAGACCTCAGCCCCTTTCTGGCTGACGACCAAGCGCCAAGACTTCTCCCCTTTGTTCGTCTCGCGCGGAACAATCCAAAGGCCCTCGATCGTTGGGACTTGCGCCGAATCAATTCCCCCTGGCCCCTCCGGTCGATAGCGGCTGGCAGTGAAGAGATTGCCAGCTCCATCCTTGTCGTTCCGCAACTGCACGCGCCCCGCCAACTGCCCGTCCTGCAGATTGGCCACGATCTTCGTCAGGTACTGGTCGAAGTTGATTTGCAGCACGCCCTTCTCGAAGCTGGCGCGGGTCGAGGTCTGCCGCACCTCGCCATTGAAGAGGGTCGCCTGGAGCAGATTCCCTTTCCAACCCAGATCGAGCCGAAACGGGATCGCTGCGTCCTGGACGGTCACGGTCCCCTCCCAGCGACCTTCGAGTGATTGGATGGACGATTGGGCAAGGGCTTGCGCGATTCCCTGCTGAACACCCAGCGCAGCACAGAGGAGAATCAGCAAGGTTGAAAGAATAGAACCGGCCTGTCTCGATTGTCGAAAATTTGCTAGCATCAAAAAGCTCCTTTCAGTATTCCTTGATTGAGAGCAGGGAGGTCGCGCGGTTGCTTGCCGGCGTTGCGCGCCCTCCCCGATTTGTCTTGGATACCCAGTGCCAAAAGAGAATCTTCCGCGCCAGTTGCACACGGCGAGGTTGACCCAGTGGAATCCCCGGAGCACTGCTCCCCTTGCAGCCATTGGTCTGCAGACCAACACGGCCGGACGAGAAGTGTGCGACCGGGTTGCTCCCCGGGATGAAGTCGTGAAGTGTGACAGTCCCTGTTGAAATGCTCACGAAGAGAGGTCTGATCAAGACCCAAATAACCCAAACGCCCTGTGCTAAAAGAAAGAGCACAGGGCGTTGTGTATCTGGATACGTAATTCCCGCGACTCTTTAGCAGTCTTTTATCGTGGAGCAAGTTGTCTTAAATCGCCACACTGATTGTCAATTGAGTAGCAAGGTGGGAGATAACGCAAAAGCCCCCCACCGCTAAACGGCGAGGGGCTTGGAGTCTGGATGAACGGTGGTTCGTTCGAAAGCTTGGGAGACTGCAATCCTCAGGCTGTTTAGCGCTTTGTTTTACGTGGAGCAATTTGCCTTAAATCACCACGGTCTTTGCGACGGAGCGAAAGGTACAATAGCACTCCCTTCTCTGTCAACAGAGAAGATCACGCCCCGAAAAATTTTTCGTCTCTTCCTCTCCCCTGAAATGATGCGTCACCAGGGGGGCTGGCGCTCCCCCAGGGCGCCCAGCCGCCCTTCGCGCCTTCGCCTGAGAGTCACAAACAGGGCTTAACGAAAGAGGGCAGCCACCAAGGACTGCCCTCTTTCGTTTTTTACGGTTACCACTCGCGGGTTCCGAGCCGTTTCAGCGGACTTCGACTTCCGGAACAGGCACAATCTCAATGCTATTGCTCGACAGCGTCGTCGAGACGATGCGTTGGAGTTCAGCGACAGACTTGTTGTAATCGGCCATGGCGCGGAGTTCGACGCCGCGAGCCTGGGCGAGTTCGTTCTGGCGCTGGAGAATGAAATAGGTGATGGAGAGGCCAGCGGCGAACTTCTTCTCCTCGCCCTCGAGCTGCTTTTCCGCAAACTCACGCGCCGAGCGGGCCGCCTCGATACGCATCTTGGAGATCTCGACCGCCTGGACACCATTGCGCACTTCAAGTTCGATATTCTGCAACTGGCGGCGGGTGAAGAGGGTGATCTGCTTCTCCGTCTCGCGGGCACGGGCGAGATTGGCCTTGGCGGCACGATTCTGAATGGGGAGGTTGATCTGGACACCGACGCTCCAAGTGCGGAACTCGTTGCGCAGCATGTTCTGCAGAGAGGTGCCATAACCACCGATGAACTCTGGGAAAGGACGAACGGGCCCGGTGACACGGGCAGGAGTTCCCCCCAGTCCGGTGGCAGAGTAGTTGGCAATGAAGTCGATCTGGGGCTTGGCCTGGTCGCGGAAGAAATCGACGTCGATCTTGTTGATCTCCTTCTGAAGCGTCAATTGACGCATCTCGGGGCGATTGGCCTGGGCGAGCCGGATAGCGTCCTCGAGAGGAAGGGTGATCGGACTGACCTCGAAGGACTCGACCGGAAGGATCTGGGTCATCCAAAGAGGGTCATCGGCACCATCGACGGTGAGCGACTTGAGGGCGTTCTCGGCTTGGCCGACCGAGTTCATCGCGACGAGTGCTTGCTGGCGTCGCGATTCGACCTGGGTGGCGGCAGAGACGACATCGATCGGGGCGAGGGTTCCAACTTCGACTTGGCGGCGGTTGTTCTCGAGCTGGGTCTCGGCCAGTCGGACAGAGTCACGCTGGATCTCCTCATCCTGAATGGCGAAAGCGAGATCCCAGTAGGCCTGCTGAACGCGCGAGATGATCTCGATGGCGCGCTGCCGGAACTGGGCGTCGGAGAGATCGAGCCGCTTGCGGGCGATGAAGGTCTGACGTCGGGCGCTGTCCATGCGCAGGTTCCGCATGAGCGGCTGGGTGAAGTTGACGCCGGTGACCGGAACGTACTGGGGGGAGAAGAGGTTGACGTTGTTGGCAACACGGCGATTCTGGAAAAACCCCTCGACGCGGCTGCCGTACTTCTGCAGGTTCTGTGCGATCGAGGTATTATAGGTCGTCGTGTCGTTGAGGGTGAAGTTGTCGGTCGTACCGCTGAAGGGGAAGGAGTTAGGGCGCTTGGCCGAATCGTAGAGGAACGTCGACGAAGAGGTCAGGTCATAGAAGCCACGGGCAGCGACGATGTCAAACCCGGCCAACTTGACGTTCTCGCGTTCGAGTTCGATATCGACATTCTTCTCGAGGGCCGCCAAGATGGCGTCCCGCAGGGTCCAGCGAACGACCTTCCCCGGGGTCAATCCGACCGTCCGCTGTGGGATCGGCTTGGAGAGCTGGGAGGAAGGAATCCGATCCGAAGAGGAAGCTGGCACGGGGACGGGGTCCTGCGCGCGAACGACCTGCCCGAATGGAAGAATCATCGTCAGATTCATCCCGATCCCGAGGAGGAGGGCCATGATGCGTCGACCCGTGAGGCGCCTTTGCGCAGGAGACCATCGCTCACGCCCACCGAGGAGCCTTGTCTGGTCTGGTGTCCCAATTCGATTCATACCCTCTTCTCCCTTGTTAGTCGGTCACTGAGCGCCGATCGACGGCTCTTGCTCACTCTATCGTTCGTTCGTCGGTTGGTCTGATCTTTCGAATCGTCTCGTCTGGCTCCCCCTGCCCTCGCCCCATCAAGAATCCGAACCTCAGGGCACACTCAGTGGCGTGGGGGGCTCAAACGAAGGAACGCGCCATAACGAACTGAATAAACAGCGTACGTCCAATTCGAGACGCGGGTTGCAAAAAACTTGGCCCAAACCAGATCTGGGCCAGATCTGAGAAGGTCTCACGAGCGGTAATCAGCATTGATGCGGATGTAGTCCTCGGTCAGATCACAGGTCCACGCGGTGACCTCGGCCTCCCCTTGATGGAGGTCGAGGGTGAGGGTGACCTCGTCGCGGCGAAGGATGGCGAGGGCGGCGTCCTCATCGAAGGGGAGTCCCCGCCCCTGTCGGGCAACAGGGAGGGAGCCGAGCCAGACGTCGACGAGGGTCGGATCGAAGCGAATCCCGCTTCGACCAGCGGCGGCGAGGATGCGTCCCCAGTTGGCGTCCTCACCGGCGATGGCGGTCTTGACGAGGGGGCTGGTGGCGATCGTCGCAGCGATCCGTTCGGCGGCGCGCTCAGAGGGGGCGCCCTTGACGCGGAGAGTGATCAACTTCCTGGCCCCTTCGCCATCGCGGGCGACCTGGATGGCCAGTTGGCGACAGACGTCGGTCAGGGCCTCGACGAACGGGCCGTACCCAGGGTGGGAGGCGTCTGTAATCAGATCATTACCGGCCGCGCCATTGGCGAGGATCGCGAGAGTGTCGTTGGTCGAGGTGTCACCGTCGATGCTGACGCGATTGAAGGTCGTGCGGACCGCCTCGCGCAGGGCCTGCTGGAGAGGGGCCTTGCCGATGGCCGCGTCGGTGGTCACTAAGCTGAGCAGCGTGGCCATCATCGGGTGGATCATCCCCGACCCCTTGGCGATTCCGGCAATCGTGGCACGGTGTCCAGGCTTGTAACTGGGAGGCTCCCCGGGCAAGGTGACTGTCCGCTGGGCACGCTTGGGTCGGGTATCGGTGGTCATGATCGCCTCGGCCACCTGCCAGCCATTCTCCCGCGAGAGGTTCGCCGTTGCCTCACGGAGGCCGGCATAGACCTTCTGCATATCGAGCCGGACTCCAATGACCCCAGTCGAAGCGACGAGCACCTCCCGATCGTCGCAATGGAAGTACTCGGCGACGAGGCGGGCGGTCTCTTCGGCGTCGGCCAACCCTTCATCGCCCGTACAGGCGTTGGCACAGCCGGCGTTGATCACGAAGATCCGGTGGGCCGCCGCCCGTAGATGGCGTTTGGAGAGCAGAACGGGTGCCGCCTGCACGACATTGGTCGTAAAGACCGCCGCCGCCACCGCCGGCACCTCGCTGAAGACGATCGCCAGATCCTGACCGGCCTTCTTCAATCCAGAGCGGGCCGTCCCGGCAAGAAATCCCTTCGGGCTGGCAATGGATAAGAGGGCAGCTGGCGAGGTGCCCGTCTCCGCTCCAGAAGCTTCGGTAGTTGTCCGCTCCTCCCCATCCTCTTTCGGCCCCTTGCGCTTCATCGCTCTCCCTCCCCAGTACGGCGCTCGATCTTGACGATGGGCACCCGGACTTGGCTGACATCGAACGGCTCCGGTTGGGCGCCTTCCACTAGATCAAGCACCATCGCCGTCTCATCGCAGCAGTTGAATTTCGGACAGTTGATGCAGTCCATCCAGACCTTGCGCGGCATGCTTTCATGGAGGACCGTGCGGAATCCCAGCTTGGCGAAGAAATCTGTCACGTAGGTGAAGGCATAGACCTGAACGAGTCCGTGCTCCCGTGCCTCGTCAATATTGGCCTCGACGAGCGCGCGGCCAATGCCGCGTCGCCCAGCCTGCTCATGGACGGCCAGCGAACGGATCTCGGCCATGTCGCCCCACGTGAAGTGGAGCGCCGAGCAGCCAATGACACGCATCTCTTGGCCATTCGGGCCGATCTCGACCGCAACAACGAAGTCGCGGATATTCTCGTAGAGGCTCAGCATGGTCCGGGGCAGCATCTGTTGCCGGCTTGCATAGAGATTGACCAGCTGATGGATCTGCACGGCATCGGCCGTGCGTGCTTTGCGGATCTTCATCTTCCTTCATGCGTCGAGCCTGCGGCCCCGACTGCTCCCACTGCGATGGACTTGGTCGCGAGGGCCGCCTCCTCGACCAGAACCTCCTCGAGAGCCGTGATCATCGAAGAGATCTCCGCCTTGCGGATCAGGTAGGGGGGGAGCATGCGCAGCACCACATCGTGGGTACAGTTGAGCAGAAAGCCCCTCTCGAGCATCTTCGTGACCACCCCCTTGCCGCTGAAAGCGAGTTGGAGCCCGACCATCAGCCCCTGGCCGCGCACGTCGGTGATGATGTTGGGCAACGTGCGTTGCAGCCGGCGCAGCCGCTTGCGGAAGAAGACCCCAACCTCGCCCACGCGCTGCATCAATGCCCCCTCTTCGAGCATCTCCATCAGGGCCAAGCTGAGCCGGCAGGCGAGGGGACCGCCGCCGAAGGTCGTTCCGTGGTCACCAGGCTGAAGGCCATCCGCCACCCGCTCGGCCGCCAGAAAAGCCCCGAGGGGGAGCCCTAGACCGAGGGGCTTGGCGACACAAAGGATGTCCGGGCGAACGGTCGAATGCTCGAAGGCAAAGACCTTCCCGGTCCGTCCCAGCCCGCACTGGACCTCGTCGAGGATGAGCAGGGCCCCCACCTTGTCGCACGCCTCCCGGACAACCCGCAGAAAGTAGTCACTGATCGGATAGACGCCTCCCTCCCCTTGAATCGTCTCGAGGATGACGGCCGCCGTCCGCTCATCGATGGCGGCGCGTGCGTCGGCAAAGTCGTCCTCACAGCGATTGGCATCGATGAAGCGGACGCCCGGGATCAGTGGTTCGAAGGGGCGGCGGTACTTCGCCTGCGCCGTCACCGAGAGCGCCCCCATGGTCCGTCCGTGGAAGGAGTTGAGGAGGGAGACAAACTCTGTCTTCTCTTCGTGGCCGTGGCGACGCTGCCAAGCCCTGGCCATCTTGAGGGCCCCCTCGACAGACTCCGTCCCCGTGTTTGAGAAGAAGACCTTGCTCAAGCCGGAGGCCGCCGTGAGTCGCGCCGCCAGCTGCCCCTGGTACGGGTGGTAGTAGAGATTGGAGATATGCAGCAGGTCGCCCTGCTCGCGCAGGATGCGGCGAACCGCCGGGTGGTTGTGTCCGAGGACGTTGACTCCAATCCCGGAGAGGAAGTCGAGATAGGCCTTGCCAGTCTCATCGTAGAGGTAGTTGCCCTGTCCACGGACAAACATGACGGGGAAACGGGCGTAGGTGGGGAGAACGTGGGCCGATTCGAGCTGCCGTACCTCTTCCAGGGTCAACGCGAGAGATGTCTCTGCTGTCATGATCTTCCTTCCTCTAGACTGGTCTCCTCCAGACAGGTCCCAAGTGGCTCTTCGCCCGCGAGGGTGCGGAGCAGCACCCGTTCTTCCGCCGCCCCGACGATCCGCACGGAGTCGACTCCCGAAGCCAGCGCCTCGAGACAGGCGCGGAGTTTAGGGCGCATGCCCCCGGTGGCCACGCCGCTCTCGAGCAGTTCCTCGGCCTTGGCTGGCGTCAGGGTGGCAATCGTTACCCCGTTGGCGTCACGCACGCCTCCGACATCGGTCACCAGAACCAGCGTCGTTGCCGCGCAGCCGCTGGCAATCGCTGCCGCCATCTGGTCGCCGTTGACATTGTAATAGACGTGATCTTCGCTCCCAAGCGCGAGACAGGCGACAATCGGCGTGATTCCAGCAGCGAGGAGACGATCGATCAGCCAGGGGCGAACCTCGACGATCTGCCCGACAAAGCCCAGATCGACGCCATCCGGCAGTTGGAATGGCTCGGCGAGCGCAGTCGAACCGTCCCCCCCGGTGAGGCTGACCGCGGAGAGGCCAACCGACTCCAGCTCAGCGACGAGATTGCGGCCCACCAAGCCGGCCAGCACCATCTGCACCACGTCCCGCGTCTCGGCGTCGGTGATGCGCAACCCGTCGTGAAAAGATGAGGCAATGGCCAGCCGATCGAGGAGTGACGCAATCTGTTTCCCGCCGCCGTGGACCAGGATCAAAGAATGGCCCTCACGGACGAGCGTGGCAATCTGCTCCGTCAGGGAACGGCGCAGCGCCGGATCGATCAGAACACTCCCCCCCAACTTGATGACTGTGCGATTCATCGCAGCCCCTCCTCTTCCGGCAGTCCCAGCGCGAGATTGGCGTTCTGCACCGCCTGACTGGCCGCCCCCTTGAGGAGGTTGTCGATCGCCGTCACGAGGATCGCTTGCCCACTTCGTACGTCGACGGTGGCGCCCAGGTCGCAATAGGGCTGACCCGCAACAAATTTGATCTCTGGCAGCTGCGTCTCCGGGAAGAGCCGCACGAACGGCGAATCGCGGTAGGTCGCCTCCCAGCGCGCGACCAAGTCGGCTCGAGCGATCCCCGGGCGCAGCTTGAGGTAGATCGTCGAGAGGATCCCCCGATTGATCGGGAGAAGATGCGGAGTGAAGATCAGTTGCCCCGTCTCAAGGGCGAGCCCGAGCCCCTGGGCAATCTCTGGGGTGTGCCGGTGGCGGAAGAGATTGTAGGCACGGAAGCTCTCGTTGACCTCGACGAAATGGGTCGTCGAGGTGGCGGCCTTCCCAGCACCGGTGACCCCCGACTTCGAGTCGCAGATGATCGGCTGCGAAAGCTCGACCAGCCCCGCCTCCAGCAGTGGCGCGACCGCCAAGATGATCGACGTCGGATAGCAGCCCGGATTGGCGATCAATTTGGCGCCGGGCAACCGGTCCCGAACCAGCTCAGTCATGCCGTAAACAGCACGCGAGAGGAGCTCCGGGTGGACGTGCTCGAATCCGTAGTAGGAAGGATAGAGGTCGCTCTCCCGGAGTCTGTACGCGCCGCTGAGGTCAACCACCGTGGCCCCGCTGGCGAGAAGCGAGGGAATCACCTCGTGGGAGAACTCGTTCGGAGTCGCCAGAAAGATCAATCCAGGGTCAAGTCCAGCCAGAACGGACTCGTCGAATGGTTGACAGACCATCCCGGTCAGGCCGCTCAACTCGGGATGTATCTCCGGGAGAGGACGTTCCTTGGGGCTCGCGGCGGCACGTCCCTCTTCCACCCTGGAAGAGAAGGCCCCGACCAACTCCCACGCGCGGTGGGAGAGGATGATCCGAATCAGCTCCCGCCCGGAATATCCAGTCGCCCCTGCTACCACTACCCGAACTCGACCGCCCATCGATCTCCTCCCCACCACCACTGCTGATCTCTTTCTGTCGATTCTCGAAAGACACTCCCCATTGTAAAGCTGACCCCGAGGTACTCAGCGGGCTAAGCCTTGGTTGCCAAAACGCGGAGTGTACACGATTCCCTCCCGGGACACCAAGCATGATCCGGCCACGTCCAGTAAGGGGCGTTCGGCGCAACGAGTGAGCGCCCCGCGAAAGGTTGACAAACCTTCGACGTCAACTATAATTACACACTTTGCCAGCACCGCAGCGGTTGTGTCCTTCGAGACAGTGATCTGACACGACAGGGATCTGCACGGTTGGGTAGACCAAAGTTAGGTGTACTGTTGAACTGGTTGGAGTCGCCGAAGAGGGTGCGACGGAGCAGGAGGCTCGATGATCTTGTCGTTGGTCCGATTCCCTCCTGATGGATTGGTCTTTGAACATTTCTACCGTCCAGGAGAACTCGATCCAGGGTCATCGGACCTGAGACTGACTTCTGATCCGGTCGTCAAGGGTCGCGTCGATCGCGTCGGCCACAATTTTCGCCTGCGTGGATCGCTGCAATGCACCATCGAGCGACCGTGTGACCGGTGTCTTGCCGAGGTGAGCCTCCCGCTGGACATCGACTTCGACCTGCTCTACGCGCCAGCCGAAGATTTAGCCAAAGATTTGCAGGATCGAACTGGTGAGGTCGAGCTAAGAGAGCAGGATCTGGACCTCTCGATCTTCCAGCACGACCAGATCGATCTTGATGCCTTGGTGGTCGAGCAGATTGAACTGCAAGTGCCGATCCGACTGCTCTGCCGGGAAGAGTGTCGTGGGCTCTGCCCACAGTGCGGTGCCGATTGGAATGTGGAGAAGTGCTCGTGTCCCCCTCCGATCGATCCACGGTGGGAATCGTTAACTGGGTTGCGCCCTGCTGACTCCCCGGAGGCCGATTCACTGGAGAGTGGCTCTTTAGCTAACGAACTGGAAGCTAGTTCAGATTGACAAGATTGGCAAGATTGACAAGATTGGCAAGGCTGACGAGATGGTTCATCAACCAAGTGGGTACGAGCGAGAGTCTTTGGGTTAGATCTATGGGTTGATCTGAGCGGATCTTGACGGCTAAGTTCAGCAATGGCGAACTGGGCCGACGATCCGGCCTGGACAATGTTGAATGTGACTGGATTCATTGGTCGAATCCAGTCATTGAGAAAAATAGACAGGAAATGACAGTTTGTCAGGAGACGTGTGCGCGAAGTCGTGCCGCTACCCGACACGTTGAAGGCAGAGGAGCAGAGAGATGCCGAATCCAAAAAGAAGACATTCAAAATCACGTAGCCGGAAACGCCGTACTCACGC
>JBMUAP010000036.1:0-12959 GCA_049454155.1 Blastocatellia bacterium | reverse complement strand
TCCCCACGGTCCAGATCGAAAACCTGACCGGGTCGGCGGCATCCGTCCTTCTGCGGATTCAACGGGAAGGGCCATTGGTCCAGTCTGGAAAGATCGTCGAACGGGATGAGAGTCCACTCTTTCACGTCTCAGCGATCTCCGCCAGTGGAGATCGTACGCCGCTGGTCTTCGTCGATGGGGTCAGTCGCGTCGAGGTCGGCCCCAGTCAGAGGGTCGATCTGTCACTCGAGTACCGTCCCGTCGTTCCGGCTCCGGCAGGGCGCGTCGAGAATCTCGCCGCTACACAAGTGGTCGAGGCACAACTGACCTCCCGGCTGGTCGTTGAGGAAGCTGGCTTCGAGCCGGTGACAATTCCGTTGCTCGGACGGGTGGAGACGCGGGCCAAGCTGATCCATCCGCTGGTCAGCTCCCTCGCGCCCCTGGTGGTCGTTGGGCGCCGGGATGGCGGAGTCGAGGTCGAGTGTACGGTCTGGGACTCCAATCTCGACTTGACCCAAGCGTCCTATCTCTTTCTCGACCGAATGGGCAAGCCGATTGGCCTGCCAGTCTCCTTCTCCCTGGAGTCATCGATTCGAGCCCGTGGAGTGGTCGCCGGACAGAGTTTTACGATCGTCCAGCGGTTTACGGGAAATAGCCGCTTGGCGGATGTCCATCGGGTGCAGGTGACGGTCTCCGACCGGGAGGGCAGCGAAACGATTGTATCGGGGGAGATCGACCGGGTTCCGGGGCGTGTCGTCAATGTCTCCGCTGCTACTTTTGTCGCGGCGGGATTGGCACGCGAGTCGATCACTTCGGCCTTTGGAACCGGGTTGGCGACGGCGGTCGAGGTGGCGACAGGTCCTGTCCTGCCGACCACTCTCGCGGGATCGCGCGTCTTGGTGCGCGATCAAGGCGGGGTCGACCGGGAGGCCCCCCTCTTCTTTGTCGCCCCCTCTCAAGTCAACTACCTTATTCCGGCCGCGACACGGAGAGGTCCAGCGCAGATCACCATCGTGCGCCAAGGAGAAGTGATCGCGACCGGCACGGTCGAGATTGAAGGCGCCTCTCCCGGCCTCTTTACCGCCAATGCGACGGGGCAAGGGGTCGCCTCGGCGCAGGTGGTACGGGTCAAGACGGACGGTTCCCTCCAATATGCCGAGGTCGCCAGCTTTGATCCGGCCCGCCAGCAGATGGTCGGCAGACCTGTCGAACTCGGAAAGCCGGGAGAGACAGTCTACCTGGTCCTCTATGGCACGGGCATTCGGTACCGCCGCAGCTTGGAGGATGTCAAGCTGGTCGTCGGTGGCCTCAACCTCCCGGTGCTCTACGCGGGACCGCAACCCCAATTCATTGGCGTCGATCAAGTCAATCTTCTTCTCCCCAAAGAGCTGACTGCTCGTGGCGAAGTTGACATGCAACTCTTTGTCGAAGGTAAGGCATCCAACCGCGTTGTCATTCACCTTCGATAAAGAGGAGGCCCGATGCGAAAGAGCGTCAATCGAATGTTGCTGGTCAGCCTGGTGCAGGTGAGCTTGGTGGCAGGTCCGCTTGTGAGCTCCTGTTCACGTCCGGTTCTGGGGGCTGTCCTGCCTGATGCCACGAAGCGGGACCGCGACTGGCTCGGGGGAGGGGCGGATTCCATTGGACTGGCCGAGAGTAGCGGAGAGATGACGATCGACGGGCGTCCAGTCCTCGGACCGCAGGTCTTGCGGGAAGGTGGATTGGTCCGTGCTGGTCGCGAGCAGACTCGCCTGCTGGTCAGAGGGATTGGTGAGATGTTGCTTGGCGCAGACTCGGAGCTGAGCGTTGATCGGGTCCGGCTCCAGGGCGAAACCGGCACGCTGCTCGGAAACCTTCGTCAAGGGCGGGCGACCTTCCGCTTGGCGAACGGATCGACGGCCCTCATCCGGACCGCGCAGCAATCCTATCTGGCCAGTCCAGGCTCGGTCTTTCAACTCGATTTGGCCTCGAGAGGGGCCGACCTGGAGGTCACCTCGGGAGCTGTTGAACCCATCGGCAACTGGGCGCTCGGTCCTCCCACGCTGACGACCCCGCCCCCTGCCATCGCATTTGAAGAGAGACCCAGAAGTGAGCCGCGGTACCGGATCACCCCCCTCGGCGAGAAGAACCAAGCTCGCGTGCGCGCCTTGTCCGAGCAGGAGTTGAAGTTTCGGGTGACCGACGGCCATGAGCGCCCACTTCCCAGAATCCCCGTCTCATTTCAGCTTGAGGCGGAGGGAAACCCGGATGCGGGGGCCCTCGGGAAAGGCCGCATCCTTGCTCAAAAGCTGACCGTGCTGACGGATGATCAAGGGATTGCGACAGTCCCCTTCCTGGCGGGGCGTCGACCTGGAGGAATCATGCTCCACGCGACCATCGCGGGAGAGGCGGGGGAGCTGGCCGAACACGACCAGCGCCTTGAAGTGACCGGAACCCGCTTCTGGACGAAGAAGAATGCCATTCCTGTCTTGGCGACAGTCGGGGCGATTGCCGCGATTGCGATCCTGGTCATTAGCGGCCGTGAGGAATCTGCCGCGATTCAACCTTCCGGGGGCGTGCAGATCATTCCTTAGGGGATAGGACGGATAGGACCTGTCGATCCAGGATGTTGTTTCTATCCAACAGGTCCTATCGGTCTGGTCCTATCCGTCCTATTTTCCTATTTCACTGGGGCCGTGGCCTTGACGTTCTCCCACTGGAAGGTCAGCATCCCGCCCTCGATCGACAAAGCCATCTGCTCGACCGGTGCCGCCGGCTTTGAGACGGTCATCTCGACCCGCCCGAGATCCTGGGCGGCATCATAGACAGTTCCCCACTGTCCGGTCTGTTTGTTGACGATCAGCTTCATTCCGCCGCTGGTCGGCCAGGCGTAGAGCGTGTACGTCCCGGCGGGGACAGCCAGGGACCCGATCGTCAGATTGCCCTCCGTCGTCAGATGGGTGGCCTTGTTGGCACCCAATCTCCACACTTTGTCATAGGGAACAAGCGAGCCAAAGATCTGACGTCCCCGGACGGAAGGGGCGCTATAATCCAGGGTGACCTTCTTGCCGCCGACCGTGGCCTCGACCGTTTTCCGGGGGCTGGCAGGGGGCTGTTGGCTGAGGGTCGCAAAGCTGCAGAGTCCGACGAGCAAGAGGGCGATACCGGCGCGTGTCGACACAAGGTTCTTGGCGTACATTCTCTCTGACCTCCATTGTCAATTGAGCAGACTGATTCGGGAAGATCTCCAGGCGATCGAGCCGAAAAGGCTGACTACCCCTCTCCCCACCTTCCCTGTGTACCACAAGTGGTGACCGCAGACCAACCACCCCCCCATTGGATCGAGAGCGGGCAGCTTGACCGTGGGCGGGTCGCGTGATACTTCTCTGAATCATTCGAGAAGTCCGTCGCGCCCCGTCACCTCCTCTGCTGGTTGCAAGGGGGGTGGGCGAATGGTCGATCAGGGATCCTCTCCACAGGGATCAAAACAATCCAGAAGGAGTACACCAGCGTCATGCTTCGGTTCTGCCTGCTATTCAGTCTTCTCTTCGGCTTTGGGGGGTCGCTCCAGGCCCAGACGTTTGAGTTTCTCCCAGGCACGACCTATGACTCGTCGGTGCCGACCCTCCGCTCGGTGGTCGGGCACGACTGGGGAGAGAAGATCACCACGCACCACGAAGCGGAACGCTACCTCCAGGCACTGCAGCAGGCCCTTCCGGCGCGCACCCGATTGATTCGATATGGAGAGACTTGGCAGGGAAGGTCTCTCTACATTCTCGCGGTAGGATCTCCCGAAACGATTGCCCGACTCGATCGGATCCAAGCGGGGATGGCCAAGTTGGCCGACCCACGCCGCCTTGCCGCAAACGAGGCCTCCACGTTGATCGAGACGCTGCCCTCGACCGTCTGGCTGATCTGCGGAGTCCACGGGAACGAGATCTCAAGCGTCGATGCGGGGCTGCTGACGGCCTATCACCTCTTGGCGGCCCGCGAGGAGAAGGTCGCCCGTCTGGCGGCCGCCAACACGCTGGTCTTTCTCGATCCGATGCAGAATCCGGATGGCCGGGATCGCTTCATTCACTACTTCCGCCAGAACCTGGGCCGGTTCGCGCAGTCCGACCTCCAGTCGGCCGAGCACAATGAGGTCTGGCCGAGCGGACGGGTCAACCATTACCTCTTCGACATGAACCGGGATTGGTTCGCCCAGACCCAGCCAGAGACGCGGGGGCGAGCCCAGTTCTACCTCAACTGGTTTCCGCAGGTTGTCGCGGATCTGCACGAGATGGGAACCCAGAGCAGCTACTACTTTGCCCCTCCCGCCCTTCCCTGGAATCCCAATCTGACCAAGATGCAGACCGACTGGCTGACCCGGATCGGCCAGAACAATGCGGCTTGGTTCGATCGGTTTGGCTTTGACTACTACACTCGCGAGAACTACGACTCGTTCTATCCGGGGTATGGCGAAGGCTGGCCGCTCTTCCATGGCTCGTTGGGGATGACGTATGAGCAGGCCTCGGTCCGGGGACTCCTCGCCGCGCGGGACGACGAGACGGTCATGAGCTACCGGGACTCGGTCCATCACCACTTCATTGCAGCACTCTCGACGGTGGAAACGACCGCGACGCAACGGCAGGCCTTGTTGCGCCATTTCTACGAGCATCGACGGACCGCAATCGAGGAAGGGAAGACCGAGACCGTCAAGGAGTACATCTTGACGCCGGGGCAGGATCCGAACCGGGCGGCCCGTCTGGCGGGATTACTGATGCGGTCGGGCATCGAAGTGCGGCAGGCACAGGCGGCCTTCCGGAATCCGCGGACGCGCGATTACGATCAGGAAGAGCTGCTTCCACGGGAATTTCCGGCGGGGACCTACCTCGTCAGGCTCGACCAGCCGGCGAAGCGTCTCGCCAAGACCCTGCTCGACCGACGGACGCTCCAGGACAAAGAGTTTCTCGATGAGCAGCAGCGTCGCAATCGCCTGCGACAGCGGGAACAGTTCTATGATGTGACGGCCTGGTCGCTGCCATACCTCTTCGATCTTCCGTGCTACCAGGCGGAGCAGGTCTCGGAGGTTGCCAGCCGGTTGCTGACGGAGGTCCCCGTCCCGGCGGGCAGCGTTCGTGGGGGCCCGGCGAAATTGGCCTACCTGATTCCCTGGGGGACCCAGTCTGCGGCAGCAGCCCTCGCCGCCTTGTTTCTGCAAGACATCCGCGTTCACAGCACGGACCGCGCCCTGACGCTCGCCGGAAAGGCCTATCCTGCCGGAACGTTGATCGTCAAGGTCAAGGACAACCCGGCCGATCTCCACGATCGACTGAAGAAGATCGCCGCGGCCCACGGCGTCGAGATTGACCCGACTGACTCGGCATGGGTCGAAGCCGGGCCCAACTTTGGCAGCAGCGCCGTGCGGTACCTCAAGCGCCCCCGGGTGGCACTGGTCTACCACCAACCGACCCGGGCCAACTCCGCCGGGTGGGTCCGGTACCTCATCGAGCAGCGCTACGGCTATCCCGTGACGACTCTGCGGGCAGACCAGCTCCGCAGCTTCGACCTCCGCCGCTACGATGTCATCATTCTGCCGGATGTCGCGGGCAGTTACACCGGGTCCTTTGGGGACGGGGCCTTCCTGCGCGAATGGGTGCAGCGTGGGGGAACGCTCATCGGTTTGGCTGGAGCGGTCAACTGGTTGGCGGAGGAGCGGGTCAATCTTCTCGCGACCCGTCGCGAGAAGCGCGAGAAAGAGAAAGAGGGGGCAAAGTCATCTGCCGCCAAAGATGGGACCGTCCAGGATCCGGTCGAGAAGGCGATCGAGCCGGTTGACGAGTACCCCAGCGAGACGCCCGGGGCGCTGTTGCGCGTGCGGGTCAATCGCGATCACTGGCTTGGGTTTGGGTATGGGGAGACGACCACGGTCATGGTCGAGAGCGACCGGATCTTCTCGCTTCTCAAACTGGATCGGGGAACCAACGTCGGCGTCTATCTCCCCGAAGAGAAGATGGTCGCCAGTGGTCACCTCTGGGAAGATGCCCGGCGCCAACTCCCCAACAAGGCGTTTCTGCTGCACGCACGACTGGGCCGGGGGCACGTCATCGGATTTGCCGAGGACCCCAACTACCGGGCCTTCATGGATGGGCTCAACGGGATGATGATGAACGCCGTCTTCCTCAGTCCGGGCCATTGAGCGCGGGCAGGGAAGATTCCCTTCCGGGAACTTGCGACGTCGCGCCGGGTCGATTTCGTCTGATCACCACTCGATGATGAAAAGACTTCTCAGTGAACTGCTCTTTCCGGTCCTCGCGGTCCTGACGGCCTTCGCGATCGGGGGAGGGATCGTCCTGCTGGTGGGGGAGAATCCGGTGGTCGTCTACCGGATCCTGCTCTCGAGCGCCTTTGGCCTCTACGATGCCCTCGGGAACTTCACGTGGGACAACTGGGGCTACACGCTCTTCTACGCGACCCCGCTGATCTTTACCGGATTGGCCGTCTCCCTCGCCTTCCAATGCGGACTGCTCAACATCGGCGCGGAAGGGCAGCTCTACATCGGCGCCTTCGCGGCGGCCTGGGTTGGCCTGACGTGGGTCTCTGTCCCCGGATGGCTGCTGGTCGGGCTGGCGATCCTCGCGGCCCTGGTGGCGGGCGGAATGTGGGGAATGATTCCGGGATGGCTCAAAGCGCGCTTTGGGTCCCACGAAGTGATCAACACGATCATGCTCAACTTCGTGGCGATCGGGTTGATCAGCTATCTGGTGCAGAACCATTTCAAAGCCGCGAGTGATCCGATCATGCAGACGGGGCCGATCGCGGCGCAGGCCGCCCTGCCACGGATGGCGGCACTTCTCGCGCCGTTGGGCATCGACTTTCCATCGCGGATTCCGCTCAACTTCTCCTTTCTGCTGGCGCTCTTGGCGAGCGCTCTCGTCTGGTTTTTCCTGCGGAGAACGACCTGGGGGTATCAGATCCGTGCTGCGGGAGCAAACCCGGCAGCGGCAGAGTACGGGGGCATCCGGGTCTCCCGTCAGGTGATGCTGGCGATGACCCTCTCGGGGGCGCTGGCGGGAATGGTCGGCGTCAACGAGGTTCTCGGTTACCGATACCGCTACTTTCACGACTTCTCGCCGGGGTATGGGTTTGCCGGGATTGCGGTGGCGCTCCTCGGTCGTAACCACCCGTTCGGAGTCGTTCTGGCAGCGATCCTCTTTGGCGCCTTGACCCGGGGCGGTCTCTTTGTCGACATCTTCACCGATCGGGTCTCGAAGGACTTGGTACAAGTCTTACAGGCCATCATCATTCTGCTGGTGGCAGTCGAGTGGCTCTTCCGGCGAGGCGTCTGGCAGAGCGCGCGGGTGTGGCGGCGCCTCCACCTGTGGCAGAAGGCAGTGGCGGCCGGAGAGGGGCAAGGGGGAGGGCGCAACCAGTGACCGAGATCCTCAACTACACCCTGATCGCGTCGACGTTGCGTCTGTCGACCCCACTGATCTTTGCCGCTCTGGGCGGGCTTTGGTCAGAGCGGGCGGGCGTGATCAACATCGCCTTGGAAGGGATGATGCTGGCCGGTGCCTTCAGTGCGGCGGCCGTCACGGCCTTGACCGGGAACGCCTGGGTCGGCGTTGGCGCGGCGCTGCTGGCCGGATTGATGGTCGCCTGGATCCATGCTTCAGCGACCATTACTTGGCGCGCGGACCATGTCGTCAGCGGGACTGCAATCAACCTCCTGTTGCTCGGAATTCCCGCGCTCCTCTCTGGAGCGATCTTCGGCTCGACTGGGGCGACTCCGCAACTGCCCAAAGATCAGGTACTCCCCGATCTGATCTTCTTTGACCCGCAATCTTCCCCGATCCTCGCCTCGATCTTCAATCAGAAGCCACTGGTCTATCTCGCCTTTCTGCTCCTGGCCGGAACGGCATATCTGCTGGCACGCACCTCCTTCGGGTTGCGATTGCGGGCAGTCGGAGAGAATCCAGAGGCGGCCGATACCGCGGGTGTCAGCGTCCAGCGGATCCGCTATGCCGGGGTTCTCCTCTCCGGGGGGCTGGCCGCCCTCGGAGGGGCCTATCTCTCGATCGGCCAGAACTCGCTCTTTACCCGGAACATGACGGCAGGACGAGGCTTCATTGCCCTCGCGGCCCTCATCTTTGGCAAGTGGAGTCCTGGGGGAGCCGTCCTGGCGTGCCTCCTCTTTGGCCTCGCTGAAGCCGTGGCGATTCGCATGGAGGGGACCGTCGACCTGCCGACGCAGTTCGTCCAGATGATCCCGTATCTCTTGACGATCGTTGCGCTCGCCGGGCTGATCCGACGCGCAACCCCTCCGCGGGCTCTCGGGGTGCCCTACCGCAAGGACTGATCACGAGACCAAGACAGGGGGCCTACGGCACGTTTCGATGAAATCGACACAAGGAAACAGACATGACGGAATCGATCTTTGATCGGGCACAGAGCGCGACACGCTATCTTCGTGAACGGGTGCCCTCGCCGATAGATGTGGCCATTGTTCTGGGAAGCGGGCTTGGGCGCTTTGCTGAGCTGCTGCGGGATCCGCAGATCATCCCCTACGAGACAATCCCGGACTTTGTCCGGTCGACGGTCGAGGGGCACACCGGCCGGCTGGTGATTGGCCAGATTGACACACCGTCTCGCCCGTTGACCGTCGCGGTCATGCAGGGGCGCTTCCATTATTACGAGGGCTACTCCCTGGAGGAGGTGACGCTTCCGATCCGCACCTTCGGGGCGCTCGGGGTGCGTCAGTTGGTCTTGACCAATGCGGCCGGAGGGATCAACCTCAATTTTCGTGCTGGGGAGTTGATGCTGATCCAGGATCACATCAACCTGATGATGACCAGTCCGCTGCGCGGCCAGCACGATCACCGACTTGGCGAACGATTTCCGGATATGACCGAAGTCTATTCCCGGGCTCACCGCCAACTGGCCCAAGAGGTCGCCGCCGAGATGGGCATCCAGTTGCAGGCAGGCGTCTACATGGCGCTCCAAGGGCCCAACTACGAGACTCCCGCCGAGATCCGCATGTTACGGCTGCTCGGTGCCGATGCGGTCGGGATGTCGACGGTTCCAGAAGCGATTGTCGCCCGTCAGATCGGGATGGAGATCCTCGGGGTCTCGCTGATCACCAATGCCGCGGCGGGTGTGCAGGATGAGCCGATCAACCACGCCGATGTGCTCTCGATGGGAGAGCGCGTCAGCGACCAATTCTGCGAGTTTCTCGTTCGGTTTCTGGCCCGTTTACCCGCCGCTTGAGAGCAGGCCGGTCGGTGATCAAGGGCATTTGCCGAGGAGGGGGGCAGTCGTATGATGATCATTGGCATCTGCGGAGGAACCGGGTCGGGAAAGACGACGGTCTCGCAGCGGATTCTCGAGAATATCAGTCGAGAGCGGGTCGCCTATCTCCAGCACGACAGCTACTACCGTCCCCTCGGGGAGATGCCGTTGGAGCTGCGCCACCAGATCAACTTCGATCACCCAGACGCCCTCGACAACGAACTCTTTCTCGATCACGTCCGATCCCTGCGGGCAGGCGAGCCGATCGCCATGCCCGTCTACGATTTCGCCCGGCACGAGCGACGCGCGGAGACGATCCGGGTTGACCCGTCCCCCATCCTGCTTCTCGAAGGGATTCTCATCTTCGTCGACGCGGCGCTACGCGAGTTGATGGATCTGCGCATCTTCGTCGACACCGCCGATGACCTGCGCTTTATCCGCCGTCTGCAACGCGATGTCACGGAGCGCGGCCGCTCCGTCGAGCTGGTCATCCGCCAGTACCTCACCTCGGTCCGTCCGATGCACGAGCAGTTCGTCGAGCCCTCCAAACGCTTTGCCGATGTCATCATTCCCGAAGGGGGCCACAACGAGGTGGGGATCGACCTGATTACCGGGCGCATTCAAGCGCAGCTTCTCGGGCAGCGCCGGTCCCACAGTGTGGCCGCAGGGCGGAGGGAGGAACCCGCGTGAGGCAAGACGGCTTGGCTTCCGTGATGGCACTCGCACGAGCGGTGAGAGAGCGGGCCTATGCCCCCTACTCCGGCTTTGCCGTGGGGGCAGTGGTCGAGACCGCCGAGGGCCGGTGCTACACTGGTTGCAATGTCGAGAACGCGAGCTATGGCTTGACGATCTGTGCCGAGCGGGCGGCACTCGCCAAGGCCGTCTCCGAGGGCGCGGACCGCTTGACGCGGATCGTCGTCATCGCCGACACCGAACGGCCCATCGCTCCCTGTGGCGCCTGCCGCCAAGTGATGCTCGAGCTGATGGGGCCGGAGGGGGAGGTGGTCATGGCCAATCTGCGAGGCGATCGGCTGGAGCGCAAGATCGGAGACCTCCTCCCAGAGGCCTTTGTGCCGCACGACCTTCCGGCAAGGCCCCGCTGAGGGACTCTCTTCCGCGTCGAGCGTGCGATGGCGAATTCCTGCTCGTGCCGCGGGTCTTCCAAATTCGCTGAGTCCTGCAGCCTGACAGAGGAGGTGCTCGATTGAGAAGGAGAGCGACGGACAATGCGGGCAGGTCGATCCGGGCAGGTCGATCCACGGCTTGGGTCGGACTGCTGCTCCTCCTCCTGGGAGGCTGCGCCGGGCCACGCGATCGGTTGGAGCCGGTCGATCTCTTGATCGTCGATGGGATCGTCCTGACCATGGACCGCGAGCGGCGCCAGTTTGAGCCGGGCTATGTCGCCGTCCGCGCCGAGCGGATCGTCGGAGTCGGGCCGATGACCGACCGCCCCCTGGCCCGGTACCAGCCCAAGGCCGTCGTTCAGGCCAAGGGCAAAGCGGTCCTCCCCGGATTGATCAATGGCCATACCCACCTGGCCATGACCCTCCTGCGCGGCATCGCCGATGATCTTGAGCTGGAGGAGTGGCTCACCCGCTACATCTTCCCCGCCGAAGCGAAGAATCTCTCCCGCGAGTATGTCGAGACCGGGACACGCCTGGGGCTGGTCGAGCTGATCCGGGGCGGCGTGACGACCTATGCCGATATGTACTATTACGAGGATGCCGTCGCGCAGGAGACGCGCCGGGCGGGCCTTCGTGGAGTCCTCGGCCAGACGCTCATCGACTTCTCTGTGCCGGACAATCCGACGTGGGAGGGGGCGATCTCTTCGACCGAGCGGTATCTCGAACGCTGGGCAGGGGACCCCTGGATCGTTCCCGCTGTTGCGCCGCATTCCCTCTACACGGTGAGTGGCCCCCATTGGCGGGAAGCGATCGCGCTTGCCGAGCGACGCGGCGCTCCCCTTCTGACCCACCTCGCCGAGGCAACCACCGAGACCGACTATGCCCGATCCAATTTTGGGAAACGGCCCGTCGGCTACCTCGAAGAGATCGGACTCTTCACCACCCGCTCCCCCGTGACGGTCGCCCACGCTGTTCACCTGGAAGGTCCAGAGATTGACCGGCTCGCGGCGCGGGGGATTGGAGTCGTCCATTGCCCGGAATCGAACATGAAGCTCAGTTCGGGTACGGCGCCCGTCCCGGCGATGCTCGCCAAGGGCGTTCGTCTCGGGATTGGGACCGATGGGGCCGCCTCGAACAACAATTTGGACCTCTGGCAGGAGATCGATACCGCCGCCAAACTCCATAAGCTGATCAGTGGGCAGCCGACGGTCGTCACTGCCCAGGATGTGCTGGAGATGGCGACGATCGGAGGGGCACGGGCGCTCCACCTCGAGGACCGCCTCGGATCCCTTGAGCCCGGGAAGTGGGCCGATCTCATCCTGGTGGGCATTGAAGGGCCACACCAGACACCGATGTACCACCTCGTCTCTCATCTGGTCTATGCCAACTCCGCCGCCGATGTCACCGACACGATGGTCCACGGGCGCTGGCTGATGCGCAATCGGCGACTGCTGACCCTCGATGAACATGCCATCCGTCGCCAATCTTTGCGGTATCAAGCCCAGGTACGGGCCAGCCTCTCGTCGTTGTTGGGTGGTTCCGCGAAGACGACAGAGCGATGAGGCAGTTGTCAGAGAGGGGCTCGATAGGACATGATACGCACTATGCGAACATATCAGGCAGGTCAAGCCGTCAATCGGCCCGAAGGGGCGGATCGTTCCCGGTTCGGTGGGACAAGGGGGGACAATCCTCGCGGGGAGGTCGGACGTCGTTTATCTCCCCTCTTCCATTCGCTTCCCGCCTTGCTGGCGATCCTCGCGTCGACGGCCACTCTGGCCGAAGCCGCAACCCTCGCTTGGCAGGTCTCGCCGTCGGCACAAGGGGCGGGCCAGCAACGGAGCGAGACCTCCGTCGCCTCCCTTCTCCAGCAGGGAAAGAGCCTCTACCGGATTGTTCGGCTCAAAGAGTCGCTCGAAAAGTTCGAGGCCGCTCTCCAACTCGAGCCCTCCAACGACGAAGCCCTCGGGCTGGCCGCGATTACCGCCTTTCGGCTCGATAACCAGCGCGCCGCCCGCGACTATTTTCTGCGTCGTGCCGAGCTTCCTGAGCAGAAAGACTCCGTGCGGGCCTTCTGCTACTACCGACTCTCCCTCTCTCTCTGGCGGGAGGTGCACGATCTGATCGCGAGTCACGGAAAGATCCAGGAGAGCCGACTGGTCCACGTGTTGCCAGAGGCCGCTCGGCAGGAAGCGGAGACGTTGATCCACTCGGGCTTGGACTATGTCGAGCGCACGCTTCAGCTGATGCCCAACTATGCGGAGGCTCACAATACCCGCAATCTTCTCTCCACCGAAGCTGCCCTCATCGCCCTTGGGGAGGAGCAGGCGCAGCAATCTCAAACCGCGGCGCTCGACTCCCTCAAGCGGGCCATCGAACTGGTCGAGCAGGCGGCAGCCGCTGGTCGGCGTTCTGATATCGCGGACTTTTCGCAGCCGACGATTCGGGTTGGGGAGTTTCCCCCCGCTTCGCCAGCCGATGACGTGCTCGCCCAGGATCAGATGCTGGCACGCATCGAAGGGGGGAGACCCACGAACCGGCAATTGCCCGCCTTCCCGGTCGTGCGTACGCCCAAACCCGATCCGGCCCAGTCTTCCGCCCCCCCATCTG
>JBMUAP010000035.1:0-12973 GCA_049454155.1 Blastocatellia bacterium | reverse complement strand
CGCTGGAAGCCTTCCGCTTCTCTTCCCTCCAGATGGCCCTGGTGATCGATACCAACCAGTCGATCGAGGGGCTGGTGACGAGCGAGGACCTTCTGCATGCCATCGTCTCGGATGCAGTCTCCCGCAGCCAACCTCCATTGGCCTCCCAGGTGTCTGGTGAAAAGAGGAAAGAGGAGCCCTGGATGCTCGAGGGAACCATCTCCCTGCTTCAATTGAAGGAGATCTTTCCACTTGGTCCCCTCCCAGGAGAGGAACGGGGCTTCTTCACCACCCTCTCCGGCTTTCTGATGAGCCGGCTGGGCCGTGTCCCGACCGTCGGAGATATCGTGGAATGGGGAGGGTTTCGCTTCGAGGTTGCAGCGATGCAGGGACGGCGCGCGGCACGTGTGGCGGTGACGCCGCCACCACCTGCCCCTCAAGAGACAGAAAGGGGAGCCCTTCCTGCGGCTCCCCTCCCTGTCAACGCAGATAGTCCATCCCCGCCTCTCAAGCAAGGGCGATATCGAACTGCTCCTGATGAACCGTCGGATCGCTCTTGATCGTCACGACGCCGCCGAGATAGGCCTCGACCTCGACCAGGATGTCCCGCTCTGAAGTGCGCAGGGCCTTGGCCACCTCCGGATTGACCCGCAGAATCACCTCGTTGTGGCTGTCGACACTCTTCGAGACGCGTCGGGATTCCGCGAGAATCTCATAGCAGATCGTCTGGGCGCTCTTGACCATTCCCGCTCCGCCACAGTACGAACACGGTGTGCAGAGGGTCCGCTCCAACGACTGCTTGACCCGCTTGCGCGTAATCGCCACCAGCCCAAAGTCATTGAACTGCAGGATCTTGGACGGTGACCGATCGCTCCGCAGCTCCAGTTCGAGTGCCTGCATCACCTTCTGCCGATTGCGCCGCTCCTCCATATCGATGAAGTCGAGGACGATGATCCCGCCCAGATCGCGCAGCCGGATCTGCCGCACGATCTCCTTCGCCGCTTCGAGATTGGTCTTGACGATCGTGTCTTCCAACCGATTCGAACGCCCGACGAACTTCCCGGTGTTGACATCGATCGCCACCAGCGCTTCCGTCTGGTTGATGACGATGTAGCCGCCAGACTTGAGCCAGACTCGCGGTTTGACCGCCTTGTCGATCTCGGCCTGCACGCCGTAGTGCTCGAGGATCGGGGTCTCCCGCGTATAGAGCTTGACCCGATTGACGAGCCGCGGAGCGAATCGATTGACGAAATCGACGATGCGCTCGTACTCGAACTCGTTATCGACCCGGATGGCCGTAAAATCGGTGGAGAGTTGATCACGCAGAATCCGCTGGACGAGGTCGAGGTCCCGGTGCACGATCGAGGCCCCTTTGACCCGCTCCGAACGACGACGAATATCCGTCCAAGTCCGAACGAGGTATTGCATGTCTTCCCGCAGATCTTCCAGGCTGCAGCCGTGCGCAGCGGTCCGAACAATGAACCCACCTGAGGCGCCAGTCTCCGCACGCAGCTGGTGCAGGGTCCGCTTGAGACGCTGCCGCTCCTCGTCGGTCCCGATCTTTCGGGAAACCCCGATATGCTCCACCGTGGGCATATAGACGATATACCGACCGGGAAGCGCGACGTGAGAAGTGATCCGGGCACCTTTCTGGCCGATTGGCTCCTTGGCGATCTGAACAATGATCTCCTGCCCCTCGCGCAGCAGATCCGAGATCACCGGACGCTGATACCGGTCTGGCCGGGGGTTGATGGGTGGTGGCAACGGACTGGGAGAGGCCATGGTCGGCTCGGCCGGCTCCTCTTCAGACTCCTCGTCGCTCCGCGCATCCTCGCCACCGGATCCGTCTCCAGAACGGGGCCGATAGGAGCGGCGCCGTCCACGCCCGCCGCGTCGCGTCGCCATCTCAGCACGACTCGGCTTCTCCTCCAATTCCGCCTCGCCATCGACGAGTGGTTCCTCGACGACCGATTCGACACTCTCCGGCTCCCCGGCCTCGGTGGGGAGCGGCGTGGCGTTTGCCTCGGCCTCGACCTCATCGACGACCCGCTCCAGCGCTTCCCCCTCTTCCACGGAAGACTGCCAAGACCCCACTTTGACCTCGGGGGTCGGCTCCACCTCGACGAGGGAGACCTTCCACTCTTCCTGATGAATGCGATGGCTGATCCGATCCTGCATCAAGGCGTCCTTGAGCATCTCGCCTTCCACCCCACCGGCCTCCTCATCGACGACCCGCTCGAGCGGCTCGTGATGGGCGATCACCATCGGGGTCAGCGAACCGACACGGATGCCAACCGGGGGCTCGGCTGCCTGGCCTTTGCGATCCCGCGATCGATCTCCCCGCTTCTCGGGACGGACCGGAGGCGCTTCTGGCTTGACGACCTCCACCTCTTCCACCTCGACGGCAGCCTCTTCTTCCCTCTCAGCCACTTCGACAGACTCGGGGAGCTCCTCTCCAGAAGGTTCCCCCGTTGGCCCCTCGGAAGTGCGCCGACGTCGAGGGCGACGACGACGACGACCGCTCTGCTCTTCGTCCCCTTCCCGCAGCGTCTCGACGGGTGCACTCTCTACCTCAGCCACCTCCGCGAGCTCTTCCGGCTCCGCGATCGTCTGGACGGGAGTGTCCTCGCGATAACTCAATCGGCGTTGCCGACGCTGGCGCGAGGATGCCGGTCGAACCGGCGCAGCGGTGGGCAAGGCAACTCCCTCGACAGACTCATCGTCCGGCAACATCTCCACCACGGGCTCTTCCGCCAGCTCTTCGATATGACTCAAGGCCGCCACTTGCAGATCGACCTCTTTCTCTTCTTCGGCCTCCGCCGACTCTGCGATGGGCGCCGCAGCAAATGGTTCCGGTCGCCCTCCCTCCCGTGAAAAACGGGGACGCTCTGTCCGGGCTGGGCGGCTGACTTCGCGCCGCTCCTCTCCTCCCCCTTCGTCCGTCTCCTCCTCATCGAGGAAATCGGAGACGTAGAGGAACGAATCCCGCTCCAATCCGATGTCGACAAAGGCCGACTGCATCCCTGGCAGGACCTTCATCACCCGCCCCTTGTAGATGTTGCCGACGATTCCTTGATTTTCGTCTCCGCGCTCGACGTAGAACTCGGTGACCAGATCATCCTCGACGATCGCAATCTTCTTTTCGCGCCCATTGACGCTGACAATCAATTCCTTGGCCATTCCACTCTCCCAGGTAACTGGGCCACACCGGCGCGGAGGTACTCTTCCGTCCTGGGGGCTTCAGCCACCCTCCAAATCGGTCTATTTTGGGTTGTCTACGCCATACCAGCCTTCGCAGCCTTGCCTCGACAGAGGGGAGATCCTCTCCCTGTCAGTTGACGAAGCGATTGAGGCGGATGCTGATGACCAGCCCGAGCCCCAACAAAGTCGCGACCGCTGACGACGCACCCGCGCTCATCAACGGAAGAGGGATTCCCATGACGGGGAGCAACCGCAAGACCATTCCGATGTTCACGGTCATGTGGTACAGCAGCAGCGCGGCAACGCCCGTGGCCAGGTAGAGACCTTCCCGCTCACGTGCCCGTTGCGCCGTCTGCAGCATCCGCATGACGAGAAACAGATAGCCGGTCAGGGTCAGGAACCCACCCACAAATCCCCATTCCTCGCTAGTCACGGCGTAGATAAAATCATTTTGGACCTCGGGGACAAATCCGAGGCTTCCCTGCGTGCTTCCTCTTAATCCCTTTCCGAAGATTCCCCCAGAACCAACCGCAATCTCTGCCTGGTCATTCTGGTAACGGAACCGTTTTTCGGCGAGATTGGGCCAGTAAACAGCCCGAATCCGCTCACATTTGTAGCCTTTACACTGCTTGAGAATCGGAATGGAGATGCTGAGGACCAGCACCAGTCCTCCGACCCCGACGGCGACCCAGCGCCAGGAGATCCCGCGCACGAAGAACATCGCCACCAGAAACGAGAAGAAGCTGAGTGCACTCCCTGTGTCATTTCCAAGGAGAACGAGTCCAGTCGGAAGTGCCCAGATCAGCATCGGCTTGATCAGGGAGGTCAAACTGGGTGGACCTAAGCGGCCTCTCGACAGCATGGCGGCGAGGAGAAGAATGGTCGAGAGCTTGGCAAATTCGGACGGTTGCAGGCCGATTGGCCCGAGGTACAACCAGTTCCGGTTGCCATTGACCATCTTCCCCAGCGGGGTAAAGACCAGCAGCTGAAGGACCACTCCCAGCGCGTAGAGCGCCGGAGCCAGTCCGAGAATTCGACGATAGTCGATGAGGGTCATCGCCAGGAGGAGTCCAGTTCCCAGGGCAACACCAAAGGCTTGCCGTCGCCAAATGCCCTGGCTGGGCTCAGCACTCGAGATTTCGAGAATGCCAAAGACAGCCAGTGCCAATGCCACTGCAAGCAAGGGCCAATCAAAATCGGCCAGATATCGATCCGTTACCTTGGGAAGCATCTTGACCCCGCCGTGCGTCACTCCAACCGGTCCGGCCCTCTTCCGGACGGCCTCGTTGCCAGCCCCTGTACCTCGTTTGAGGAGGGACCTTGAGCAATCGGTGGCTCCGCCGGGGCCGGTCGGCTCAGGCGGAGATATTCTTCGTAGATCGGTTTGGCTCGTGGAGCGGACTGTTTGCCCCCGAACCCTGCGTTTTCTGTCAAAATGACGATCGCCAATTCCGGCTGATCACGCGGAGCAAAGCTCATGAACCAAGCGTGATCGCGGTTCTTCTCGCCGGCCTTATCGTTCGAGGCGACTTGGGCTGTCCCCGTCTTACCACAAACATCGAAGCCAGGCACCGCCGACGCCGTCGCCGTCCCACTGCCATTGACGGCGAGCCACATCCCTCGCTTGACAATTTCCCACGTCTCGGTTGCCATCGGAACGGTGAACCGTCCCGGGTCCTGATAGACCGTCTCCGGCTGCCAGCCGCCTGATCGGCCGAAGCCACTGGCGATGCGCCGCATCAGATGAGGCGTGTGAAACTGCCCCCCCATCGCCAGCCCACCCACATAACGCAACACCTGGACGGGGGTCGAAGCGTTGGTGCCCTGCCCGAACGAAGAGGCGGCCATATCGTAGTCGGTCCAGCGGGCCTCGCGCAGAGCCTGCTGCTCATCCCGTTCCGACCAGGGCTCTTTCCGTTCGGTCTTCCGTCGCTTGAGGACGTTGCGGGTGATGTTCTGTTTGACGGCACGAGTCGGTGGAAGACCGCTCGCCTCCCGCGGAAGATCGATCCCTGTCCGCTCTCCAAAGCGAAAGAGGCGGACCCATTTCTCGAATCGCTCGACCCCGAGCTTGAGACCCAACCGGTAGTAATATCCATCGGCAGAGACCGCGATGGCCGTCACCACATCCGGCATCCCCAAATTGGAGAGGGATCGCATGAAGTAGGTGCCCAGCTGGATCCCCCCATCCTGCACTCGCGAGTTCTCGGGGGTGATGACCCCCTCGCCCAACGCGGCAACCGTCGTCAGCAGCTTCCAGGTCGATCCTGGCGGATAGCTCCCCTGAATGGCGCGATTGTAGAGAGGCTTGTCCGGATCCTCGTAGAGTTCGCGAATCTCCTCCCGCCCCCAGACACTCTTGGCCCTCAACGAGAAGAGGTTGGGATCAAAGGCGGGATGCGAGACCAGCGCGAGAATCTCGCCATTGCGGGGATCCGAGACCAGAATCACCCCGCGATTGGAGGGCATCCCATCGGTCTGCTGCTCCGCAACCCGCTGCAGGGAGAGATCGATCGTCGAGTAGAGGTCCCTCCCCGGAATCGGCTCGGTGACACTGATCTCGCGTTGAATCCGCCCCCGGCTGTCGACAATTACCGTCCGCTCCCCATCCCGCCCGCTCAAGAGGTCGTTGTAAGTGCGCTCCATCCCAGCCTTCCCAACGATGTCCCCCAATTTGAAACCTTTTTCTCTGGAGAAGGCGGCATCTGGATCGTCGAGTTCCTCCCGGCTGACCTCCCCGACATAGCCCAGCGCGTGGGCGGCCAAGATGCCGTGCGGGTACCAGCGCCGAGGAGCCTCCTCGGCACGAATCATCGGATACTCGTACTGGTGAGCTTCGACCCAGGCCACTTCGGCGGGAGTTGCTTGCTCGCGGACAACAATCGACTCATAGCGGGCCTCGTAGCGCGCCGCCTCGAAACGTCTGGTCAGCCAATCGGGATCGATCTGGAGGTTCTCGGTCAGAACCCGTGCAATCTCGTCGAAGCTCCGGATATCCCTGCGATGAATGAGGATGTTATGCGAAGGCTGACTCGTCGCCAAGATCTCCCCGTGACGATCAAAGATCGTGCCGCGCCGGCTGGGAATGGTCAGAACCCGGGTCCGGTTCTGCTCTGCCCGCAAGGCATAGACCTCCTGGTTGACAATCTGCAGATACCACAGTCTCCCGCCAAGGAGGAGAAAGATCGCCACCGCACAGAACCGCAGCACCAACAGTCGCTGCTCGGCCCTTCGATGCTCCTCTCGCGATTGATATGTATCCTGGATCATCGTTTCAATCTTGGCTTAATCCTGGCTTGCTCCCGCGCGAATTGTCGATCAACTTCACCGCCTCACCAGAGGTGGCAAGACCTATCGACGCCTTCTCAGCGCGGCAGTTCGCCGTCGCTGGAGCGGATCGACCCAGAGAAAGATTCGATCCAGCAGGATATAAAAGGCAACCGAAGCACACAGATTCATCAACATCCCAAAGAGAAGAGTGGCGACAATTCCCACGCCTTCGAGCATGACCGGAAGGTCGACATCGAGCAATCCATAGAAGAGCAGTCTGACGGTCATATTGAGGAGGGAGGCCAGGGCCACCGAACCAAGGCGAACGCGGAGATTGTCGACAGCGATCCAGATCGTAATCCAATAGAGCAGGTATGCCACCAGAAGATACCCGAGGCCAGCTACTCCAATCGCCCCGCCATAGGAGGACGAGTCGATGAGCACTCCGGCAATGACGGCGGTAGCCAGCGTCTGCAGGAAGTCCCGCCGCAGTCCGACATAGACCGTCAACAGAAGCAGCCAGTCGACATGACCGACCCACTCGGCAATCCTCACGGGCACCAGTTGGCCAAGCGAGGTCTGTAGCCAGAGTGCGACGAGCATCGATACCGGAATTCGCCATACCTTCCAGCCCGATTGATTCTCCAAGGATCCTCTTCCACTTTTCTGCGAGATCGAGATCTAAGCCACCGCGCCACGCGCAAGAAATGCGCGGGTCCTCACGGTAAGCCGGGGGTTCGGCGACGGGGCAACGAAGTCTCCCCCTGCCGCTCCTCACGCAACAGCTCGTCAACTCCCTCGCGGATCTGCTCGCGCGTCACTTGCAAAACGGAGACAACTTCGAGTCGCCCCAAGGCGGCCGCTGGCTCCAACTGGAGCGAGGGCACCGCCGTTCCTCCTTGCCCCCCGGAAACTCGGACCCGGCCGATCAGCAAGCCAGGCGGATAGATCCCATCCTGTCCCGAGGTGACCACCTTCTCACCATTCTCAATCAGTTGTGGGGGAGTAAGGAACTGAAACCTTGCTCCCAATTGGCGATCTTGCCCGCGGACAATCCCAAGGTGCCGGTCGGTGAGAGTCGCCCCGATGATTGCCCCAGCACCGTGCCGCTCATCGGTCATCAGGAGCACCCGCGAGGAGATCGGGGAGACAACGATCACGCGCCCAACCAGCCCCTTCCCATCGACCACCGGCTGGTCCTTGCGGACCCCGTGGCGCGATCCCCGGTTCAAGACCACCGTCTGGAAGAGGTGGTTTGCATCGCGCCCAATGACCCTTGCAGGAATCATCGGATACGGTTGGGACCGTTGCCACTCGACCAGTCCCTGCAGGTGGTTCAGCGTGTTAAGCTGCTCCCGCAAAGAGACCAGTTGACTCTCCAAACCAGCCTGTTCCGCTTTGAGTCGAAGATTTTCCTGGTGGACACCTCGCAGGTCCAGATACGCCTGCGCCGTCCCAGATACCGAGGAGATTCCTTGTGAAAGGCCTGACTGAAGAGGCGCCGCAACCGCCAAAAGAAGAACTTGAAGCACGCGGAGATCAGGGCGTTGAGGAGCTCGATTGAGGGAGATGGCAACCAGGTGCGCAACCAGCAGAACTCCAATGACCCACGTGGGGTTGCGCCGAGCACTCTCCCTGACCTTCTCCACAAGAACCATATCGGTCGATCAACAACTCTATCGAAAAATTTTCGTCACTACACGCGGCATCAACGAACTTCAAGCGACACGATCTTCTTCTCTTTCTCGGTTTCTCTTTCTTGGTGATCTCTGCGCCTTGTTGGCGCAGTGATCTCGTCCGTTCTGACGCTGGTTGATTGTTGACGAGGCTCACTTCCCAATCATCTTCTCGGTGATCTCTGTGCCTCGGTGGTGCAACCATCTCCTCGGTTCAGACGTTGGTCGCTGGTTGACCCAGTCCACTTTCTGACCTTCCTCTCCGTGAGCAGTTACAAATTGTAGGAGCAGACAGCACCGGCTCCTCCTCTCACGAAGGCAGCACCCCACCATCCCAGCGCACCCGGCGGAGCAGCTCGAAGTCGGAGAGCATGGCCCCGGCCCCCAGAACGACCGAGGAGAGCGGATCTTCCGCGACACTGACCGGGAGGCCAGTCTCCTGCATCAATCTTACGTCGAGATTCTTCAAGAGAGAGCCCCCACCCGTCAGGACAATTCCCCGGTCGACAATATCGGCGGACAATTCAGGTGGCGTTTGTTCAAGTGCAACCCGGACGGCATTGATGATGGTCGAGACAGAATCCGAGAGTGCTTCCCGGATCTCAGTGTCGGTGATCGTAATCGTCTTCGGAATCCCCTCGATCAGGTTCCGCCCCTTGATCAGCATCGAGGCAGGCTGATCGAGCGGTGCCGCCGACCCAAGCTCCATCTTGATCTGCTCGGCAGTCCGCTCCCCGATGAGGAGGTTGAACTTGCGCTTGCAGTACTGGGCGATCGAATCATCCATCTCATTCCCGGCGACCCGCACACTCTTCGAGTAGACGATTCCGGAGAGCGAGATGACGGCAATGTCGGTCGTCCCCCCTCCGATGTCGACGATCATGTTGCCGTATGGCTCGGTGATCGGCATCCCAGAGCCGATCGCGGCCGCCATCGCCTCCTCCACCAGATAGACTTCTGAAGCCTTGGCGCGATAGGCGCTGTCTTCGACCGCCCGTCGTTCGACCTGGGTGACCTCGGAGGGAATGCCGATGACGATTCTCGGGCTGACCCACTGCTTGCCGTTGTGCGCCTGCTGGATGAAGTACTGGAGCATCTTCTCCGTCACCTCAAAGTCGGCGATCACCCCATCCTTCATCGGACGAATCGCGACGATATTCCCTGGAGTTCGGCCCAACATCTCCTTGGCCTTATTCCCCACGGCTTCGACTTTCTGGGTGATCTTGTTGATGGCGACGATCGAAGGCTCGGAGACGACGATTCCTCTCCCACGGGCATAGACGAGTGTGTTGGCGGTTCCGAGATCGATCGCGAGATCGCTCGAGAAGATGCTGAAGATGGAACGTAGATTCATGGAACTGCGTATCACTCCATTCCCACGAGGGGAAGACTTGGATCTTCTGCGGGGCTGATGTGAGAGGCTAGTCGAAGATTGCCACCCGGGTGCGGCAGAGAGGGAGGGGGTTGGCGAAGACCCTTGACTTCTCTACTTGCGGCGAGACCGATCCGAATATCCAACAGGGTCTGAGAAAGGGGAGGGGTGTTATATGACCTGCGGACCCATCCCTCACTCACCACAGATCGTCCCCTCTTCCCTTCGCGTGGCTCAGTCTTCCAGGTACCTCTTCTTCGAGGCCAGCCTTTGACCTTGATGGGCTTCGATCCAAGAATCCTCAGTGGATCAAAAGTGGATCAAAACCAGAAGATCAGAATAAAGATCAGCGCGGGTTGCCCTCGACCTTCTCCGTAGACCAGGTCTTTCCGAAACTGGAAGACCGCTTCAACAGTTGCGACCATGCCCAAGGACTGAGGGACATCGTGGCCTGCGCTCAGGGGCGTCTACCAGAACCGGCCTCTTGAACCGGCCTCTTGAACCGGCCTCTTGAACCGGCCTCTTGAATCGGCCTCTTGAATCGGCCTCTTGAATCGGCCTCTTGAATCGGCCTCATATCAATCGAGAGACTACACTCAATCACACATAAGTTCCCAAGGATACCCCAACTTTCATCAGATGAGAAGTGGAAGCCATCAAAAGTCAAAAAGAGACAGGAGGGCCAAAACCGCCTCCTCCCGGTGTCTCGATCTGAAGAAGGGAGCCAGCCTCAAGGGTCAGAGAGACCTTTCCGGGCAGCAGGCGGAAGGGCTGACCCGGGCGGCGCAATCGGTTGCGGCCACGAGCGCCGGGGGCGCCCCCGGCAAGGCCCCACGGAGCCAAGCGACGTCGATCCGAGAGAAGGGAGACCCGCGCGGGGACTAGCAGCTCCAGTTCTCTGACAATCCCATCTCCCCCCGGAAAGGCCCCAGCTCCCCCGGAATGGGTTCTGATGCGATAGCAGTGGACGAGAAGTGGGTAGCTGTACTCGAGGGCTTCAACGGGCGTATTGAGAGAGTTGGTCATATGGGTGTGAACGGCGGAGAGCCCGGGCGCACCGGGACGCCCCCCCATTCCACCACCGATGGTCTCGTAGTAAGAGAACTCTGCGTGACGACGTGGATCCCACCCACCGATCGTCAGGTTGTTCATCGTGCCCTGGGAGGCAGCCGGAATGCGATCGGGAATGGCCTGGGCCAGCGCGCGAAAGAGGAGATCGACGATTCGCTGCGAGGTTTCGACGTTACCGCCGGCAACCGGTGCCGGGGGGACAGCGGCGACAATCGTTCCAAGCGGTGCCCGGATCGTCAGAGGGGCAAGGAGACCGGCACTGGCTGGCGCTTCCCCTGGAACCAGGCAACGGAAGACATAGAAGACGGCCGAGACGGTGATGGCCTCGACGGCATTGAGCGGGCCAGCCACCTGGGGGGCGCTTCCTGTAAAGTCGATCTCGGCCTCTTCTCCTCTGATTTCAATCTGGACGCGCAGCGGGAGAGGCTCATCTGAAGTGCCGTCGTCGTCGAGCCAATCCTCGGCCTGGTAGTACCCGTCCGGGATGGCGCGGATCGCTTGCCGCATGAGCCGTTCGGCATAGGTCAGGAGGTGGCGGGCGTAGACGACGGGCTCCCGTGAACCGGAGCGGGCAAGAATCTCAAGCAGTCGCTCCTGGCCGACCCGCAAGGCCCCAAGTTGAGCCGCGAAGTCCCCTTCGCGCTCGACTCGCCCACGGACATTGGCGAGGAGCAACGACCAGAGATCCTCAACCCTCTCTCCGCCACGAACAAGTCGCACTGGAGGAATCCGCACACCTTCCTGATAGATCTCCGTCGCCGCGCCCATCGATCCGGGAGTGGAGCCTCCCATATCGGCATGGTGCGCACGATTGGCGACATAGAAGAGAGGGCGGGTCGGGCGATTGGATCCGGCCGTGTCCAGGAGATAGACGGGAGCGACCATGGTCACATCGGGAAGGTGCGTTCCCCCGGCATATGGATCGTTGAGGGCGACCACATCCCCTGGATCGAGGGTCGATTGATCGATGGCCGCCTGGACCGAGAGCGGCATCGACCCAAGATGGACGGGCATATGGTCCCCCTGCGCAATGACCCGCCCCTCGGCGTCAAAGACGGCACACGAATAGTCGCGTCGCTCCTTGATGTTGGGCGAAAAGGCGGTCCGGCGAAGACTGAGCCCCATCTCCTCGGCAACAGAAGTGAAGAGCGAGCGGTAGATCTCCAGCTTGATGGGGTCCATGCACGGCCTTTCCTGGCGTTTCGCGATTCTTGAGAGGGCAAGAAGGCGGGGCCTGCTCTTCCCTCACGAGGTCGAGAGGATGTCACTGCGACGCGGGCTTATCGAGCAGCGTGAGCGCGTCCTTGACCGCCTGAAGGACAAGCGGGTGGGTCTCTTTCGCGACTACTTCAAGGAGTACCGGTCGGGCGCTGGTCGCGCGCCAACGCCCCAACCAGACGGCAGCTTTGCTCCGGTGATCGGGAAATCCGTGTTTACGGATGATTCCGACCATCTCGTGATAGCCGTTCCGGGTCTCTCGCAGAAGGGTGAGGGCCTCCTCCGCAACCTTGACCAAGTGCGGATCGGGGAGGTCGAGAAAAGCAAAAAGAAAGACGACGGCTTTCCGCGAATAACGAACATCCCGCAACTGATTGATCACGAGCACAGCGGCGCACCGGGTCCGTAATTCGGGCTCCCCTCCGCGAATAGGTTGGCTTCCGGGATTGGCGATCAGGTTGAGAACCGCACTGCTCGGCAAATGGACCTGGAACGAAGCCAAGGACCGGGCAAGAGCCGTCCGGACCTGCCAGTCCGTCTCCAGCCCAATTCGCTCGATGAGGGGCTCAATCGCCTCTGACTGCTGGATCTGCCCAAGAGCCTCGATGGTTGCCAATCGGACTTGCAGATCCTCGTCCTCGAGTGGGACCAGCAACCTCGCCACAGAAGCGGGCTGACAGGCGCGACGAACGCGTTCGATCAAGGCGATCTTCTGCTCCGACCTCCCCTTCTCCAAAAAGAGAGGATCCCCCCCCCCTTCCGCGGGGAGTGCCGGCAGCTCTGCGTCAGGTCCGCTGGCCGGTGCGCAAGCGACATAGAGCGGTTGGAGCATTCCATGCCCTCTTTCTCCGTCAATCGCGGCGGCAGTCCCAGGCGTGACCAGCAGGAGTAAGGCGAGGGGAAGGGCCATTGGTACGGGGCGCGATGGTCGGTTCATCAGGGTCATCTCCTTTGGTGGGTCTCCTCGCCACATCCAGTTGTTCCGGGTGAAAAGGGTGACAGAGACCATCAGCGTCAAGCCTGCAGATCCGGGTTGTCCGGCGTGAGGAGCCGCATTCCCCGGACGGCGTGCCCCAGGGCAATGACAATATCGCTGATGAACTTGTCGCCGAGCCGCATCCGCAACATCGCCCAATCCATCGCACGCAACCGGACGATGCTCTCGTAAAGGGCCTGTTCTCCAGCC
>JBMUAP010000034.1:0-13009 GCA_049454155.1 Blastocatellia bacterium | reverse complement strand
AAGCGCTCCTCGCGCTTTCCGACCAGCAGTGAGGCGACCCAGATCGGTCTCTGGGCTGGAGCTGTGGCCGGGCTGACTTTTGTAATGCTCTCGATTCCGATCCTGGTCAGTGGGGTCACAACCGAGGCCTCGCTCAAACTGGTCGAGTCGATCTTTGGTAACCTCTCGAACCCGGAATTGCAGTCCGTCCTGGACGAGGCGATGGAGGAGGCCCGCAGCCAAAGTACGTTGGAACGCCTCCTCACCTCTCTGCCATTTCTGTTGATTCAGGCAGGGATCTACCTCGGATTTACAGTGGTTGGGAGCGTGTTGACGCGCGTGCTGCGTCGCCCCACCACGCCCCCACCCCCACCCCTTCCGGACTATTTTGAACCGAATCCGTCGTCCTCCTCGTTTGGTCAGGGGGGCTACCTCCCGGATGCCCCCGGGGAGAAGAAAGAAGGTCCCGAACCGGGCCAGGGGCCTCCTCCCTCCTCTCCCTGGTAAGTTCCCCCGTGGGGAGGAAACAGAAGAAGATCCCCAGTCGACGGCGCTTGGCACTTCGCCAAGCTTCTGGTTGACCTTCCAAGACAGCAATCGGCGGGCGTCCCACCCGCATCGCCGAACACCCCGAGGGAGCGCCGTCGCCCGGTACTCTCCCTGGATCGAGCTTGGCCCACCCCCGAGGCAAAGTGGATCCCGCTCTTTCCGCCGATCGACCCCCCTGACGATCCTCCGCGACCACGGAGAACCAGACGACACACGCGAAGGCCCTCAACGGGCCTCATGGACGGTGTGCCGTCCCTTGACGATTGGACAACCTCATGGTGCCAGCGAAGATCCCGTCTGATGGGGGAGACGGTTCAATTGGACGTGACCAAGCGGATCCTGCCGCTGGCCTGCAATGGCAGGCCAGCTTGGCGGCGGGAGAGGTGGCGGCGATCTGGGGCCGTCTCTACCGGATCGTTGCGCGCCATCCGCTGGTCCGAACTGGATCGGCGTCGCACACGCTCCAAGCCGGCCCGGGGTTGGGCAGCCGGTCTGCCTCTGCTGGCCTTTCCCTCCAGGATTTGACCCAGGACCTCTACCTCCAACTCTTTCAGAAAGGGCGCTTTGAGCACTATCGGCGAGCGGGACTCGCGGACGGGGAGATCGAGCGGGAGGTCAGTCAGGTCGAACTGACCAACCTCCTGCTGGGGAAGCTGCGGCGGGAGCGCCCGGAGCATTACCGGCTCGCCCGCCGAGTCGGCATGGTGCTGGCGCAGGATGCCCGGTTTCAGCGGCTTGTTTCCAGGTCGCTGTCCCGCACGGAAGGGCGGTATCGCCAGTTGGCGAATGGGCTTTACGGATTGCGCATCTGGGGAGAGCAGAAAGAGATTCGCAACAGCAGCGGGTTCGCCCAGCGGATCGCTGAGATTCCGGTCCGGGGCCGGGACCGTCGCCGGACGGGCTGTACCGGAGAGTCACAGGTCATCATCGCCAGTGGCGAACTGGCCAACCTGCTCGAGGAGATCCTCCTGGCGATCGATTCTCCGGCCTCGCTGCGGGTCCTCCGCCGATTGGCGCTTGAGAAACTCTCCCTCTACGATCCAGTCCTGCTGCCGCTCGATGAGCCAGGAGGTCGTGAGGAGCGGGAAGGAGGAGTCCGCCACCACGGGCAGAGAGACTTGGCCCCTGTCGAGGTGACACCGGAATCGGTACTGACGCAGCTCGAAGGAGAGCGGAGCGCCTCCCAGTTGGCCACGGAGTTTCTCGCACGGCTCGCCAGACTGGTCCGCGGCCATCCCCTCCGGACGGAGCGGCTCTGGCGGGTACTCTGGCACGTCTACTTCGACCCGCGCCGGCCAAGCCAGATCGAGATTGCACGCCGGATCGGCCTCTCCGATTCGTCGGTCAGCGACTATCGTCGCCGACTTCACGGAGAGTTGAAGCGGCTGGCCCTGCTTCCCGATCAGGTCCCCTTCTTCACACAAGCGCTGGAGGAGCGACTCCTCGCCGCCCTCTTTCCGCCCATCGCGTGCCGGGGAGAGGAATCGCTGCTCGATCGCCGCGAGTCGCCCCATTCCTCTGACGATCTCTGGCCACAGGAGGCTCCAGACTCCTCCTCAGAATCATCCCCGACCAACGATGGGCAGCGCGGCGCCGGTGACGGCTCGGGCACGATCGGAGGCCAGAAAGAGGATGACTTCGGCGATCTCCTCCGGGGAGACCCACCGTTGGCGATCGGCCTCTGGCATCGCCTCCCGGTTGGGGGGAGTGTCGATGATACCTGGTAGGACGCAGTTGACCGTGATCCCCTGGTCCTTCAGCTCCTCGGCGAGGCTCTCGGTCAGCCGGACGACGACGGCTTTTGACGCTGCGTAAAGGGCAACCATCGGTCCCCCGTGGAGTGCCGCTCGCGACGCGACATTGACGATCCACCCGCTCTTCCGGTCGATCATCCACGGAATGACCGCCCGACAAGCGTGAAAGACCGAGCGTGCGTTGCGATCCATCATCTGGTCCCACTCGTTGGCATCCGCTTGGTGGAGCGGGTGCCCGCCCTGGTAGCCCCCGGCGAGGTTGAGCAGAACGTCGATTCGTCCCCAGCGATCGATGGCGGACTTGACCCAACCGGCCAGCGCGTCCGGGTCGGTCAGGTCGACCGGCGCCGCCACCAAATGGTCCCTCGACTCGGCGAGCCTCGGAAAACGGCGCAGCAGCCCTTCCGCCTCAAGATCGACCGCCACCAGTCGTGCCTTCTACTCCAGCAAACGGGCAACAACGGCGCCCCCGAGATGGCCTGCCGCCCCCGTCACCATCACCACTCGCTCGTTCCACTCTCCCATCAATGGTCCTCCAGATCGTCTGTTCAGGTCAGTCGACGATCGACTGGTAGGCCAAGACACGAAACTCGGATCCATATTCCAGCCCGGTGTGCGGGAGGATCTGGACCATGAAGATTCCAATCAACTGCTCCTGCGGATCGATCCAGAATTTGGTGCCGGCCGCTCCTCCCCAGTTGTACTCACCAGCCGATCCCATCATTCCCGCCTCGCCGGGAGATTTGTTGACCGCCACGCCAAGGCCGAACCCTTGTCCTGCGCCCATGCCGGGAATGGCCCCGAGGTGATCGCTGGTCATGAGTTGTACCGTCTTGCGGCTGAGCAGTCGCTTGCCCTCATACGTTCCCTGGTTGAGGAGCATCTGGCAGAAGTGGAGGTAGTCGTAGGCGGTCGAGACCAGTCCCCCGCCACCGGAGGGCATGCCGACGGATTGGAGAAAAGAGGGAACGGCACCGGGCCACTTCGCAAAGCAGTCCTCTCGGGTCTGGCACGTCTGCGAGGGGACGAGTCCGCCTTCGCGCGTCGGGGAGTAGAGCCGGGCGAAGCGTGCCTTCTTCTCGGCCGGTACGGTGAAGCCGGTGTCGGGCATCGAAAGGGGCTCGAAGATCCGCTCTTGCAGGAACTGCTCGAAGGCTTTCCCGGAGAGGACCTCGACGAGGCGTCCCAGGACATCGACCGAGACGCTGTAGTGCCAGCGCGTCCCAGGTTCGTGCAGCAGGGGGAGCTTGGCGAGTTCCCGGACGAACTCCGCGAGGTTGATCTGGCTGAGGACTCTCGCTTCACGATAGCCCCGATCGACCAGCGTGTCCCCAAAGACACCGTAGGTCAGTCCGGCAGTGTGGCGAAGCAGATCCCGGACCGTCATCGCCCGCCGCGCCGGCGCAAGCCGCAGGACCGGTCGGCCACTCTCCGGATCCTTCTCTTCGATCCCGACCTGCATCTTGGCGAACTCCGGCAGATACTTGGCGACCGGGTCGTTCAGTTGAAAGCGCCCCTCCTCGTAGAGCATCATCACCGCCACGCTGGTGATCGGCTTGCTCATCGAGTAGATCCGGTGGATCGTGTCCATTCGCATGGCGACGCCCGCCTCGCGATCGGCGCTGCCGAACGCCTCCTGGTAAGCGATCTGTCCGCGTCGCGCAATCAGTCCCGAAGCCCCGGCCAACCGTTTCTCGGTGATATGTCGCTCCATATGCGGGCGAATCTGGGCGAGTCGCGAACTGGAGAGCCCGACCTCTTCCGGTCTACCCGCCACCCGGTCCCGGCCCGCTGTGGCCCGCGCACCGGTCGTTCCTGCGAAACCGCTCAACAGAATCCCGAGGCAGATCGCTCCGATCAACCCCCTCTGACGCCATCTTTCCTTCATCTCTGGTCTCCTCTCTGGTGTGGTCAGGATCCGCTTGCTGATCGTGGCAGGATATCATAAATGAAGAGTGTCCCTCTCCCATCTTGTGGAAGGAACCAGCCACGCAGGCCAGCCCCGTGGGGTTCGATCCAGAATGGATTCTGGGTCAAGGGGAGCCCCTCCGGGGTCGCTACCTCCACCGGTAGTTGGTGTACGGGCTCTCCCCGCGCCAGATCGACCAGGTCGAGCCCGCCCAGCCGGAAGACCCCACCAGCGCCTCCGGGGAGACGGTAGGAGCTGACACCTCCGCACAACATCCGTTGACGGCTGACCCCGTGGCAGTCCTGGTAGTCGATGTAGAACGAGGGGTTCCGTCGCGCGGAGCCCACGGCGACGAGACGCTCCCCCTCGACCTTCCAACGGTAGAGACGTCGACTGCCCCAGCTCATCCCGTACAGTATCTTCTCGGATCGGTCGCAGGCGAGCGCTCCGAGGTGGTCATTCACCCGCCAGACTTCGCGCGGTTGCATCGTCTCCGGATCGACGCGGTAGATGATCGAGTGGCTCTCTGGTCGGTACTCCGCGACCGCTACCCAGAGCCAGCTCCCATCGAAATCGACTCCTCCCGGATGGTAGATCGTTCCCTCTCCCAACGGGATGTCGCGGAGCAGGCGGCCTTGGTTGTTGAAATGGAAGAGGTGACCAGTTCCGGCGCCAGGATCGCGGTCGAACCCATTCCGGGGAGGAGAATATCGCATCGTCGGCCGGCTCACTTCGACCGATGAGAGGTAGAACGTCTCGCCGATGCGCACCATTCCTTGTGGATGGTGCGCATCGAAGTCCAGCGCAATCGAGGCGACCCGGTTCCAGTGGGCCGACCGATCGAGCAATTGAAACCGCGCGACAATCCCGGAGGACCAGCTTGCCGCGCCGGCGACCCAGGCACCTCCGATCATCCCGAGTCCAAGGAACGACAGCCCCCACCTCCGCCAACCCGCTCGAAGTTTCGTACGATTCATCCGGCTCCTTTTCTCTATCCGTATCCTCTTTTGATTTTGATCCCTTTGATCCGATCGCCGATCCGGGGAGGACGGCCTCGGTCGTTACTTTGCCTTTCGTTTCTTCCAGAGGCAAGAGTATGATACTTGTTTGTTCCTGATGGGGTATCAGACAATACGTCTCTGCTCCGTCGGGCAACCGGAGAAGAGAAGCGGATCAGCTTGAACTTGGTCCAGTCTGACATTGGAACAAGGGGGATCTTCTCTGTGCCAATTCGCCGGGATGCCTTGGTCAGGGTGCCGTTGCGAAGAAGATCAAGAGAGGTCGAAGAAGGCGAGATTGCCCTCGCCGGGTTGGGCCCTCGACGTGGAGAATGCAGGCGATGCGGATTACGAAGGTCTATACGAAGTCTGGGGATGCTGGCGAGACCTCCCTCGTCGATGGCAGCCGGGTCAGCAAGGCGGACCCGCGCGTTGCTGCGTACGGGGATGTCGACGAACTCAACTCTTGGCTTGGCCTGACCCGCCTCTCGCTCGGTGATGAGTCGCTCGACCAGATCCTCGCGACAATCCAGAATGAACTCTTCATCCTTGGGGCCGACCTCGCGACGCCGTTTCCCCTGGCGGTCCCCCGTATTGACGAGTTGCATATTGCCGGACTGGAGGCATCGATCGATCGATTGATGAGCGAACTTGAGCCGCTGCGGGAGTTCATTCTCCCCGGAGGGAGTCCCGCCGCCGCGCACCTGCACGTCGCCCGCACCATCGCGCGACGGGCCGAGCGGTTGGTTGTCTCCCTCGCCGCGACAGCGGAGATCAATCGGGCGGGACTGATCTACCTCAACCGCCTCTCGGACCTCCTCTTCGTCATGGCCCGGGTCGCCAATGGCCGGCTGGGACTTCCCGAACCAGCCGCGAACTTCAGTCAGCGATCGTCGGATCGGTCGACTGCGGAATCGAAATGATCTTCCCAGGCCCCTTCGCCTCGCCAGCAAGCGGGACGGACTCTGGGAACGTCGAGATGGAAGCGGGAGAGAAGCATGGCGAGGCTGGTCAGCAGGGAAGCAGATGACCAACCCACCGGTGGCCCAACTGGTGGGCCAATGGTCACGAGAATTGTTGGTGGGGAGGTTCGGGCGATCGCTCGCGTCATCTCAGCGATCGAGGATGGCGAGAAGGAGGTCGGGTCGCTTCTCCAGGCCCTCCACCCTTATGGTGGGAAGGCTCGGACCATCGGGATCACCGGTGCCCCGGGAGCCGGGAAGTCCTCCCTGGTCGATAAACTGGCGCTCTACTACCGGGCAGCGGGTCTGCGGGTCGCCATCTTGGCGATCGACCCTTCCAGCCCCTTCTCGGGAGGGGCGATTCTCGGAGACCGCATCCGCATGCAGGCCCTCGCCACTGATCCGCAGGTCTTCATTCGTTCGATGGCGACACGAGGGGCTCTCGGCGGCCTCTCCCGCGGAACGATTGACGCCGTCACGATCCTTGACGCCGCAGGCTACGACCGGATCCTCATCGAGACGGTCGGCGTCGGCCAAGACGAGGTTGAGGTGGTCAAAGCCGCCGATGTCGCCGTCGTCGTTCTCGTCCCCGGCATGGGGGACGACATCCAGGCGATCAAGGCGGGCATCATGGAGATCGCCGATCTCTATGTCATCAACAAAGCGGAGCGCGAGGGCGTCGAGCGGACCGAGCGCGAGCTGCTGGCCCTGCTCGAGATGTCCGAGAGGCCCGATGGCTGGATCCCCCCAATCGTTCGGACCGTCGCGATTCGCAACGAAGGGGTGGAGGCGCTCGCGGCGGCAATCGATCGCTATGCCTCCTTCGTCGGAGAAACAGACCCCGTCCGACCCGCCAGATCGGCCAAGCGCCAGCAGATCGCCGAGCAGCGGATTCTCGATCTGCTCCGTGATCGGATCGTTCATCAGGTCCTGCCGGCCCTCCTTCCCGGGGATCGTCTGGCCAGCCTGGCGGCGGCGGTGGTCTTGCGTCAGCAGGATCCTTACACGATCGTCGACCAGCTGCTGGCCGCTCTTCCAGACCATTCGCTCGGGTCTGGAGAGCCACGGGAGATGAGCCCGGACCAAGCCCAGACGATCGCTCCCATTGGCCAAGGAGATATGAAAATCAATCACATCCGTCAACTGAGCCATCTCGGCGTCGCGGTCGAGTCGATGGAAGAAGCACTTCATTTCTGGCGAGACACCCTCGGACTCGACCTGACCGGAATGGAAACGGTCGAGGACCAAGGAGTGCAAGTCGCTTTTCTTCCGATTGGGCCTGGCGGGGGGAGCCGCATTGAGCTTCTCGAAGCGACCTCTTCAGAGACTCCCGTCGGTCGATTTCTGACCCGGCGCGGACCCGGCATCCACCATCTCTGCCTCGAGGTCGACGATCTGGCGGCGATGCTCGATCGGCTCAAGGCCGCGGGTGTTCCGCTGCTCGACGAGGAACCGAGGAGAGGCGCCGAGGGAGCCCTTGTCGCCTTTGTTCACCCACGTGGAACCGGGGGCATCCTTCTTGAATTGACGCAATCCCAGACGCCTTTGCCGTCCCCCGGTTCTTCTTGACACCGGATAGAGATTTCCCCGCCACGTGCCGCAGGATCTCCCATCCGCGAGCCAGAAGTCCGGGGATTCTGATGTGGGCTCACGGAATGCCTCCCGTCTCTTCCGCCAGCCCTACTTATCGAACTGAGACGATTTCATTGAGGAGTGTCCCTTGAAACGAGAGAATGCCCGGAAGATCACCCTGCTCCTTCTCCTGAGTTCCATCATCACCGCGGGCTGCTCCCGCCTGAGCCAATGGTGGAAGAGCGAGTATGCGACGATCGAACCGATCGAGATCACCTCACGGGTCGATGCCCTACCCGACAATCAGCGCCGTACCCTCGCTCAGAGCATGACTCAGCGCAAGGAGCTGATCGAGCAGTTCAAGAAGGCCTATGCCCTCGCGCAAGCTGCTGAGGCTGAAGGGCTCCACAAGTCGGATGCCTTTCAACGTCGCCGTACGATCAGTGAAAATCAGGCCCTCGCTGCCGCCTTCTCGGCGAAGAACGACATGTTCACGGTCGATCGGGAGGCCCTGACCCGCTACCTCGACAGTCATCGCCAGGAGTTTGACGCGGATTACTCCTTGATCAGTGGGGCGAGTGCCGAAGAGGCAACCGAAGAGCAGAAGGAACTGGTGGCTCTACAATGGGCAGAACTTCGCATCCGGGCTGACAAAGGGCGCGAAGCCGGGCTCGACAAGACGGCTGCTTTCAAGGCTCAAATGAAGTTCAGCTTGGCCAATATTCTCGCCAATCTCTTCACTGAAACCCTCGACAAAAAGATTGTCGTCTCTGACGAAGAGAAACGTAGTTACCTTGCTCAATATCCAGAGGCGGACCTTGAAACACTCCGAGGTATTGCCCAACAATTACTTGATCAAGTCAAGGCAGGTGCCTCTTTTGAGCAACTTGCTGACCAGAATAACATGGATGGGACGCGTGGGGCTGGAGGTCAGCTCGATTGGCTGGCCAAAGGCCAGCTCGATCCTGAATTCGAAAAGGTTGCCTTCGCTTTGCGAAAGGGTGAGGTTGCCCCACAGTTGGTCCGTTCTAAGTTCGGGTTTCACGTCATTCGACTCGACGACCGTCGCCCCTTGCAAGGGGAACCAAATACATCTGAAACAGGTGGACCGGCAGAGGAGATCCGCGCTCGCCATATCTTCATTAGCACTCAGGAAGCAGATCTCTACGAATCCAAATTGAAGAATGGGAGGATGACGCGAGCCATGGAAGATGTGACGCTCAACTTTCCCGTCAATGCACCACGGGATTTCGCCATCAAGGTTGAGGGGCTTGCTCCATTTCGTGCCCCTCGTCTCGGGGGAGGAGCGTCTGGGGTAATGCGCCCTGCGGACCCGCGTGAGAATCGTTGATCGACTATTCGAGGGAGATGTTGGGATGACGACCATGGATCGAGCAAAAATTGGAATCATTGGAGGAAGTGGGCTGTATCAGATGGAGGGGCTGACTGAGGTGCGAGAGGTGCAGATGGAGACTCCGTTTGGCCCCCCTTCGGACTCTTTGATTCTGGGGACGCTGGAGGAGACGCCCGTCGCTTTTCTCGCCCGGCATGGGCGCGGGCATCGGTTGCTCCCCACCGAGCTTCCCTACCGCGCCAACATCTACGCAATGAAGATGCTGGGGGTGGAGCGGATTCTTTCGGCTTCGGCTGTCGGGTCGCTGCAAGAGCAGTATGCGCCGACCGATATCGTCATTCCGGACCAGTTTCTGGATCGGACGCGAGGGCGAATCTCGACCTTCTTTGGGGACGGCATCGTCGCTCACATCACCTTTGACCACCCGGTCTGCCACGTTATTGGGGAGGCGATGGCTGCCTCTGGAGAAGAACTGGGAGTGACGGTCCATCGTGGGGGAACCTACCTCTGCATGGAAGGGCCAGCCTTCTCGACCCTGGCAGAGTCGAGGCTCTACCGACAGTGGGGGATGGATGTCATTGGCATGACCAACCTGCAGGAGGCCAAGTTGGCTCGGGAGGCCGAAATCTGCTACTCCACACTGGCGTTGGTGACGGACTATGACTGTTGGCATCCCGAGCACAGTTCGGTGACGGTCGAGATGATTCTCGATTACCTGCATCGGAATGCCGTCAATGCCCAGCAGATCATCCGCCACTCGATTCGTCGCCTGCGACAGGCTCCGCGGTCCTGCAAATGCGCAACGGCATTGCGCCACGCAATTCTCACGCAACGGGACCTCATTCCAGCCGCGACGCGCCGCAAGCTGGCGGCGATCCTTGATCCGGTCTTGGGAGGTGACGCTTGAACAGAAGCCCGATGAGATCGGTCATCAAGGGGAGGAGCGTCTGGCGAGATGGGATCACTCTGCTTCTCCTGACGTGCGGTCTCGTGTCCTTGGTCGAGGCATCGATTCGCCACGTGCCGCAAGGTCCTGGACGGGGGCCGATCACCGCCCCCCGGGACCCCGAGCTCGAGAAGCAGTCGCAACGCAACCTCGAGGTCGCCAAATTCTACTTCTACAAACGCAAACCAGAGAAGAAGGATCAAGCCGCCTGGGAGCGGCTCAACAAAGCGGTCGAGAGCCGATTGATGGAGATTGTTGACACGCATCCAGACTTCGGTCGGATGGACGAAGTCTACTTCATGCTCGGCGAGGTCTATCAGCGGGCGGGAGATCTGTCCGCTGCCCGTGAGAACTGGGCGCGGGTCGCACAGAACTATCCGGAGAGCCAATTTCTGTCCCGCGCTCGGAAGCGGATGGACGAAACGGCGTCCTCCGCCAGCAAAGAGCCGAAGTGATCCCTGCTCGATCAAACAAAGAAGAGAAGAAAGGAATCAGAGATCTACATGACATCCCCTCATCCATCCAATCCTCTATTGGTGGTCGGTTCTGTGGCCATCGACTCCATCCGCACTCCCTTTGGGGAGCGGGAACGCAGTTTGGGAGGAGCGGCGCTCCATTTTTCTGTCTCGGCCTCTTTTTTTACGGAAGTAGGCGTCGTCGCGGTGATCGGGGACGATTTCACGGCGGAGGACCAAGCTGTCTTCTCCGAGCGTGGCATCGACACAGAGAACCTGCATCGGGTTCCAGGAGGTCAGACCTTCCGCTGGACGGGAGAGTATGGCTACGATCTCAACACTGCCCACACCCTCGATACGCAGCTGAATGTCTTTGCCGAGTTCAACCCGCAGCTTTCGTCACGGGCTCGGCAATCTCCATTTCTCTTTCTGGCCAATATTCAGCCGGGGGTGCAGCGGAGGGTGCGGGAGCAGGTCGACGCCCGCTTTGTTGCGATGGACACGATGAACTTCTGGATCGAGGGCGCGAGGGAAGAGCTGCTCCAGACGATCGGAGTTGTCGATGCCCTCTTGATCAATGACGCGGAGGTTCGTGAGCTGGCGGGAGAGGCCAACCTGATCCGGGCGGCGCGGAAGGTGTTGACCCTGGGGCCCCAGATGGTCGTGGTCAAGCGGGGAGAGTATGGTGCCGCCTTCTTCACCCGCGACAGCTATTTTGCAACGCCCGCCTTTCCATTGGAGAGCGTCTTTGACCCAACCGGCGCGGGCGACAGCTTTGCCGGGGGGTTCATGGGCTATCTCGCGCAATGCGGAAAGATCGATGAGACGGCCCTGCGGCAAGCGGTCATCTACGGCTCGGTGATGGCTTCGTTCAATGTCGAGGAGTTCAGTTGTGACCGACTGCGTCGGCTGCAACCGGAAGAGATCCGGGAGCGGTTCCGACAGTTCAAGGAGTTTACTCACTTCGAGATCTAAGGGATGCGCTTTGACAAATTCCAGGCGTGCGGCAACGACTTCCTGGTGATCCGGGAGTCGGAGCCGGGATGGCTGACCGAGCGCGGACCCGCCTTTTTTGCGCAGCTCTGTGATCGCCATTTTGGAGTGGGGGCCGACGGGGTCGAGGTCTTGGTTGCGGAGCGACCGGGATTGGTTGCGGAGCGACCGGGATTGGTTGCGGAGCGACCGGGAGAAGAGGCGGACCCAGGGTTCGATGCGACGATTCGGCTCTTCAATGCTGATGGGGGGGAGACCCCGATCTCGGGCAATGGCACCCGTTGTGTGGGGGCGTATCTCTATCTGGTCGAGGGCAGGCGTGGTCCCTTGATGAGGATCGCGACGAAGGCGGGGGTGCGCGAACTCCGACCGGTCTCCCAGACGAAGCGCGCTGTCCTCTTCGAGACGATGATGGGGCGGCCCGGGCTGGGCCCAGAGGAGATCCCTATCCGGCTTCCGCAGCGTGTCGATCGGGTGATCGACCAGCCGCTGCGAGTGACGGACTGGGGGGACGGAGGGACGGTCCGCGTGACATCGGTCTCGATGGGCAATCCTCATTGCACGCTCTTCCTCGAAGGTAAGGACGCCTTCGCGCAGGTCGATTGGCGGGCGCTTGGTGCACGGCTGGAGCGGCACGAGGCGTTTCCGGACCGGACCAACGTCGAGTTTGTCCGCGTTCTTGATCGGCGGCAGATCGAGGCCCGCTTCTGGGAAAGGGGCTGTGGGGAGACGCTCTCGTCGGGAACAGGGGCTTGTGCCGCCGCGCTGGCGGCGATGCTCACCGGACAGACGGATCGCGAGGTGACGGTGCAAACTGTCGCGGGAGAACTGCGGGTCGAGTGGCGAGCCGACGGGACCGTCTGGCAGACAGGCGAGGCCCAACACGTCTTCTCCGGCGAGTGGCTGCCCGAGGAGCTCGAAGACCAGGAGGATTGATCGGCGTGTGGTACTGGCCGCAAGCGTCTGAAGCAGAGGAGGCAGGTCCCTTCGTGCCGCTGGCGTCCTTCTCGACAGCGATGGAGGCCGGGATGGTCCGTCAGTTGTTGGTCAACAATGGCATCCGGGTGACGCTGCAAGGGGCCAATTTTGGAGCACTCGAGCCGTTGCCGATGCTCGGGGGCTTTTCGGAGATTCAACTGCTCGTTCCTCAGGGACAGTGGGAGTCGGCCCAGGCCCTCTACCAAGCCTTCTTCGAGGAGTCTGGGACTCCCACGGACTGGGAAGAGGAGCTGGAGGTCGATCAGGAGGGGGCTGATGGTTGATGTCCCCCCCGATTCTTCGATGGATCCGGCTGGGGCTTGTCTGGTCATGACCACGGTCGCCAGCTCCACGACGGCAAAGGAGATCGCCCGGCGATTGGTCGAGGAGCGCCTCGCGGCTTGCGTTCAGATCCTGCCACCGATGACCTCTGTCTACTCCTGGGAGGGGCGGATCGAGGAAGCGTCGGAGTCGCTGCTGCTGATCAAGACGGTTCGGTCGGCCTATCCGGCCCTAGAAACCAGGTTACGCCAGATCCCCCCCTATCAGACGCCAGAGGG
>JBMUAP010000033.1:0-13090 GCA_049454155.1 Blastocatellia bacterium | reverse complement strand
CTCTCGCCGAGCAGCACGGCGAGACCGAGCTCTTCATTGGGGGCGGAGCCGAGCTCTATCGACTGACCCTGCCGCTGGCCCATCGCCTCTACCTGACCGAAGTGGCCACCGATGGCCCCGCCGATACCTTCTTCCCCCCGTGGAATCCGGCCGAGTGGCGTGAGGTCGAGCTCCTTTCCCATCCCGCTGACGACCGAAATCAATACCCTGTCCGCTTCCGTACCCTCGACCGTCTCCCCCCTGACCCCGCATGAAAAAAGGAGGCCTTGCGGCCTCCTTTTTTCGGCGAACCTTCTCTGCTGGCTTAGAAGCTGTAGCGGAGGAAGATCTGCATGAAGCGCGGCGATCCCTGGATCCCCGTGTAGCGGGTCCAGTTGATCGGGGGCTGCTTGTTGCCAGGATCGAGCGGAATCCCAAGACCGCTGCGGCTGGTGTCGAACGATCCCATCGCTTGGTAGTTGAAGAGATTGAAGACCTCCCAGCGAAGCTGCAGGTTGTGCTTCTCGCTGTAGGGCATCTTGAACGATTTGCCAATGCCGAGGTCGGTATTGACCGTTCCCATATTGCGGAAGACGTTCCGGTCCCCGGTCTCTCCCGGCAATGCGTTGCGGAAGCTCTGGAACGCTTCCCGCGTGTTGCAACCGAAGAGGGCCCCACCACGAACCGGGCAGGTGTCGATCGGGCGCGTCCGGACCGCGCTGGCTTGCACGTTCCAGTTAGTCGCCCACCGCGCGTCGTCGTACGGCGAGAAGACCGGCAGTCCCGAGTTGTAGCGGATGATGCTCGACAACTGCCAGCCACCCAGCACTGCGTCGGCGAACCGATTCATCCCACTTCCAAACTTCTGACCGCGGCCGAGGGGCAGCTGCCAGACGACGTTCGAGTTGATGACGTGCCGGACGTCGAAGTCCGAGACCGAGTAGTTGTCACGCTGACGGAACGGATTGACGATGAAGGCCCTTCCCGAAGAGACGCCCTCGGTCATCAACCCCGACGCGTCGTCGAACGACTTCGAGAAGGTGTAGTTGAAGTCCGCCGTCACCGAACTGCCAAACCGCTGACGCAGCGAGACCGTTCCGCCGTGGTAATCGGCGTTCCCGATCGAACTCCACGTTCCGAGGGTTCCCCACTGCGGCTGCATGAACATGTGGCAGAGCGGGTTGTAGGCCTGCACCGGGTTGCACGCCGCTGTCCCGAGCGTCGACATCTCAAAGATGACGCTGGTCCAGTCGTTTCCGTAGTTGTAGAAGTTCTCTCCCCCGAGCGAGCGCGGCACGGTCAGGGCATAGATCGCCTGGGTCTGGTTGTAGGCCGGATTGACCCCCAACAGATCGGCGAGGTTGGCCGGGAAGAGGTTGGCGAAGTACGCATTCTGCTGAATGCTCGACACCGGACGTCCCTGCGAGCGCAGCACCTCCAGCTGACCCGCCGCTGTGTACCAGTCAGTCCCCGTCTTGGGATCGACCAGATTGGCCGGCGACATGATGTCGCGCGCCGCGAGGAGATTGCGGCCCATCCGGCCAATGTAGGAGAGCTGGACCAACGCTCCGAACGGCAGCTCCCGCTCGATCGTGAAGTTCCAGTTGTACTGTGTCGGGGCGATGATCGAATCGTCGAGACTGCCCTCGATGTTGCCGGGGAAGGCCCGTGTCCGTGGCGTGCGCGGCCACGTAATGCTCGATGGAACCACGACCCCCGGAAGCCCACGGACCAGCTGTCCAAAACCGGTGAAGAGCGGTCCTGGATTGGTCGTCAGGTTGAAGGTGTTGGCCGCCGTGTTGGCACTCGAAGCGAACCCAACCGTATTGTTGAGGTCGAAGCTCACCGCCAACTGGTTTCCGTAGTAGTCGTTGAACATCGAGAATCCACCACGCAGAACGGACTTGCCGAGATCCCCGAAGATCTTGTGGAGCAGTCCACTCTTGAAGTCCGGCGACCAGCTGATCGCCGCTCGTGGCTGGAAGTTGTTCTTGTCATACCGGTAGGCTCCCGTCCGCCCATTCGCTGGCCCCGAAAGGTCGAGCGTGATCAGCTCGTTGAGGGGACGCCCCGCATTCATGCCGTCGATTCGGCGCTGGAAGAAGTCCCCGAGGCTGACCGTCGGCTTGACCTCAAACCCAAACTTCTCGTAGACCGGCTTGCTGATCCCGTACCGCAACCCGTAGGTGAGGGTCAGGTTCGGCTTGGTCTTCCAAGAATCCTGCATGTAGAGGTCGTACTCTTCGGTCGCGAAGGTGCGGTCGGTCGGTGATCCAGAGGGAAGCAGCGAACCGTCCTTGCCGAAGATGAAGTTGGCAGCGAACTGCGAGTAGCGTCCGATCAGTGCCGTCACCGCGTTCTGGACGTTCGAGATGTCAGCCCCCGCGATGTTGAATCCCGCCGCAATGATGGGGGCGTTGATCGAGGTTCCCCCACCCGGATAGAACGAGGGGTTGGTCACCGCGTTGTCGAATGAGTTGGCAAACGACTGCCGCTGGTTACGGATGATGCGGATGTTGGTCCCGAACTGCATCGTGTGCGATCCCTTGATCCACGACGTGTCGTTGGTGATGTTCTGCACCGGCGTCGTCCGGTTGAGCGACCGCGAGAAAAGGAAGGGGCTGTAGATGAAGCGGAAGGAGATGGCGTTTGCCGCTGAGTCGCCCTGGTTGCTGAAGGCATCCCGCGTCATCCCGTACCGGAAGTTGTTGACGATGCTGTTGGAGACCGTCCAGGTGTGCCCGAAGGTGTACCCGAGCGGGTGGCTCCACGTCGAGGGCGCCGGCGTGTCCGGGAAGTTGCTGACGTTCCCCAACAGGTCATAGATGTAGTTGCCGCGCGCGAAGACCTGATGCTTGTCCGAGATGTTGAAATCGAGCCGCATGATGTGGGAGTTGCGGTCCTCCGTGATCGGCGCGTTGAAGCGGAATCCTGCCGTATTGAGCAGCCGGCCCGGGGCGCTGTCGCCCGCATTGAAGTCGTTCGCCGGATAGCGACGCGCCGCATCGGCGAGCGCCGCGATCGCTGCCGGGTTCGTCCCCGCATTCGGGAAGATGGTGGCGATGTCCCCCGCCGTCAGCTGGGAGATTGCGCCAGTTCCCGCATCGCGATACCGCACGATCCCCTGTCCAAGGGTGGGCAGCGGAACCGTCCGGGTCACCGGAACTCCGCGGCTCTCCTGCAATCCCTCGTAGCTGTAGAAGAAGAAGACCCGATTCGGAACGATCGGGCCACCAATCGCCCCGCCGTAGAAGTGACGTCGCCGCACAGGGCGGGGTGTCCCCGTCCGGTTGTTGAAGAAGTTGTTGGCGTCGAAGAAGTCGTTGCGTCCCCCGTAGAAGGCCGCTCCGCTGAATTCGTTCGTTCCCCCCTTGGTGACGAGGGAGATCTGGGCGCCCGAGGAGCGGCCTTGACTGGCATTGGCGTTCGAGGTCGTCACCCGGAACTCCTGAATCGCTTCCGCGTTGAGGCGAAGCACCGGTGCCGAGAGGGAGTTGGTCTGGGCCTCGTTGATGTCGACGCCGTCAAGTGTGATGTTCGACTGGTCACTCCGCGCGCCCGTCACGTAGCCTTCCTTGGTGACGCCCGCTTGCAGCGTCAGGAGCTGCGCCGGATTCCGGTCGGCCAGCGGCAACTGGATGATCTGGTTGTTGCCGATCGCCGTCCCGAGGGTCGCGTCCTGGGTGTTGACCGTGATCTCATTGCTGGAAGAGACGGTCACCACCTCGGTCAACTGCCCGACTTCCAGCGTCAGGTCGATCGTCGATGAGGTGTCGACCAGCGTCTTGACATTGGTCGTCACCGACTTCTTGAATCCCTGGGCCTCAACCTCGATGATGTAATCCGACGGGGGAAGGGCCGTGATAATGTAGGTTCCAGCCGCACCCGACTGGGTGGTGCGGACCAGGTTCCGCGCGTCATTGCGGATGGTCACCGTGGCGCCGGCAATGACTTGTCCCTGGGCATCCGTGACCGTGCCGCGCACCGTCGAGGTCCCTGTCTGGGCCGTCACGTCGACGACCAGACCAAGGGCCAAGACCAATGCGCAAACCAAGGAAGCTGCAGTGGTTGGGTATGTTTTTCTCATGCTCTCCTCGCAAGAACAGACAGGGAAGACCGAAGTTCGATTCTCCCGCGGAATCCCGACCTCCCCATTGGGTGGACGGCGGTGTCGGTGCAAACGACTCAACTCAAAGGCAAAATGTCGAACAATACTTATGGCAAGGCACGAATCGAGACTCTGGGGGACCCTCTTTCGATCTCTTACCGCTCCGGCTGACCGGAGGCAGCCGATCTTGGGCCAAGATCAGGAGTGATCCCTCCGCTCGACCTCCGCGCTGTCGCTGCTTTCTCTTTCTCTGGCTGCCCTCAGGCATGACAGATGGAAGAGTCGCCATGGCGACAACTGACTTTCAGTAGGATCCCCCACTGCCAGTCAGCTTGAATTGAAATTGAACAAGACGATTCCAGATGCTTGTTGTGGATGCGGCGCCATCAATTGGAGAGCTGATCGGATGGTTCGGATGGAAAACCCTTCCTGTCTGTCATCATCCTTGAGCGAAGCCAGCGCCTCGTCTTCGCCCCTCAGATCCCCATTTCTTGCTTTCTCTGTCGAGGCGTCCAATCAAAAATGACAGAGCAAACAGAGACAATGAAAATAAAGACAGAATCCAAATTGACCGCATTAAGAATGCGCACATTTTATGTAAACACACGTAGAAAGGCAATCTTTATGCCGCCCATTGCAAATCTTCTCCTGGAGGGGGCCATTCCTCGATTCCCGTTGATGACAGGCATCGAAAAAGGGCTTTTGCACGATCTTTGCCGAGATCCGAGAGCCAAGATGCCGCCCCGGGAGCAGTTTTGGCGATCGTGGGGCCCTGCACCAGATGGATCCGGTTGCCTCATCGACCGAAGAAATGGATAAAATTCAGATTTTTGGAGAGCGGAAGGTTGCTACCAGAGATCGCCCCGTTGCCACCTTCCAAGGATCACTTCCAAGATTCACTCTTCTCAGAAGAGGCGGGTTCCAGAAGAGAGGATCGCCGTTTTAGAAGTGGCAAGTCTTGCGGCCAGAGCGCCGAGGGGATTGCCCGGCAGAAGGTGACCGCGCGTTCTCTTCTTGCCAAAGCGAAGACTGGGTGGTACTTCTACAGAGTTTCCAGTGGGTGTCCGTCCGGCCGCTCGGCAAGAAAAAGGGCCGGCCAGTTGGGCGGAGGGCTAACCTTACGCACGAGGAAGGGGGCTCGCGTGCGGCGGCAGCGCGGACAGACTGGATGTCACTTACACCCTGAAATCGGTAGAAAAAGGAGAGGCCGGATGTCTTCATCGACAGCCATAGTCGCGATTGTGCAAGCGGCGCCCATCCACCTCGATCTGGAGAGGAGCTTGGCACGGGCGGTCGAATTGATTGGGGAGGCGGCCCGTCGCCGGGCGCAACTGGTCGTCTTTCCAGAGTCCTGGCTGCCTGGATATCCTGCCTGGCTCGATCACTGCCGGGATGTAGCCCTCTGGGATCATCCGCCGATGAAGCGGCTCTACGCGCGGTTGATGGAGAACAGCGTCGTGGTGCCGGGGCGCGTCGCCCAGGTCTTGGCAGAGACGGCGCGTCGCCATCACGTGACGCTGGTCATCGGGGTGCACGAGCGGATCGACGAGGGGCCCGGTCGGGGCACGATCTACAACGCCGTGCTGACCTTCGGACCAGAGGGCACCCTCCTCAACCACCACCGCAAGCTGGTGCCAACCTACACCGAGCGGTTGATCTGGGGATACGGGGATGGACGAGGGCTGCGGGTGGTCGAGACACCGGTGGGACGGCTTGGCAGCTTGATCTGTTGGGAGCACTGGATGCCGTTGGTGCGCCACACGCTTCACGAGGCCGGTGAGGATCTCCACGTCGCCCTTTGGCCGGCGGTACGGGAGATGCACCAGATCGCCAGTCGCCATTACGCCTTCGAGGGGAGGTGCTTTGTGCTGGCGGCAGGGGCAATCATGCGCGCCCGGGATCTTCCCCTCGAGTTGGAGCGGGTGGCGCAGACGGTGGGAGCGGAGGAAGAGGAGGTGATTCTCTCCGGTGGCAGCGCAGTCATTGGTCCAGACGGTCTCTACGTCGCCGGCCCCTCCTTTGGTACGGAGGTCATTCTGTTGGCGCGGATCCATCTCGACCGGATTCGGGAAGAGAGCCTGACGCTCGATGTGACCGGCCATTTCCACCGGCCCGATCTCTTTCGGTTCGACTCCTTGCCGCCAGGGAGCTTGAGGGAGGAGGACGGAGAGCGCGACCACACCGGTTCGATCCGCGAGACCGATCCGCTCCGTTCTTCCGGGACCGATGGTGCCCCCCTTCGCGTGCTGCCTGCCGTACGCACGGGGGCGACTGGCCAGCCGGAGATCGACGACGACTTCGACCTCGATTTGACGGACTTGTAGCACTGACAGTCAATTCTTTGTGTACTCCTTCCGCGAGGATACCTTCCACGGGCGGCCAGACCCCACCTTTCCGTTTTGGTCGCTTTGCGGTATCCTTTCTCCCGTATGAAGATTCGACCGTGTCCTCTTTGCCGACAGCCCACGAACTGGGACGAGAGCCCATGGCGACCGTTCTGTTCGGCGCGCTGCCAGGAGACAGACCTGGGCCGCTGGGCTCTGGAGAGCTACCGGGTCGCCCTGCCAGGAATCGATCCGGAAGGGGAGCCGGAGGCCGATCGCTCCTACCCGCTGGGCTGGTCCGAGGCGGAGCCCAGGTCCGAAGAGTGAGCGCAGGGCATGACTGGTAGCGGGGATTGATTCAGTCACCAGATCTGGACACCAGAGAACTGCGGCGTAGGCGTCAACCAGGAGCTTGATCTTGGTCTGACGGAGGGGGCAGCTCTCCAAGGTGCGAGGAGGCCGACGGAGCGAGCGGAGGGAAGTGAAGTGCGAATGGTCCAAAGCCGACAGCAATCGTCCTATGCATGGGGGAGATGGGCTCTTCTTCTTGCAGGGGTCGTTCTTGCCGGGGGGGGGTGTGATATGGCCCCCGCCCCCGTTCCCGTGAGTGGTCCCGCCATCGGGCAGTCGTCACTCCGGCTGGCCGGCAAGCCCCTTGTCAATGAGAAGGCGATCGCGAGTGCCTTCGATGTTCCGATCGAAGGGCTCAGTGGGGAGTCGTTCCGGCTGGCGGACTATCGCGGGAAGGTCGTGGTGGTCGATTTCTGGGCGACCTACTGTCCTCCTTGTGTCAAGCAGGCTCCGCAGTTGGCCGAACTCAGTCGGCGCTATCGGGAGAGGGGCTTGGAGGTCATCGGCCTGACGTCGGATGAGAAGTCGGACCAGCCGAAGGTCGAGGCCTTCATCGAGCGCGTGGGGATCAATTACCGCATCGGGTATGCGGGGAACTGGATCTCCCGCTCCTTTCTCTATGGCACGGAGGACGAGACGGGTGCGCCCCCGATTCCCCAGCTCTTCATCTTCTCCCGGGAAGGGAAAGTCGTCGAGCATCTCGTCGGGGATAGTCCTCAACACGGCATTCAATATCTTACGGACGTGGTGACGCGTGAGCTGGCGACGGACTGATCGCGAGTCGTCGCCCCGTATCCGATGAAGACTTGTCGAGGCAGGGTGGGGAGAGTCCAGAGAGCAACGGAGGTGAGGAGACAAACGATGAAGACGAGAGCGGATGGAATGGGGAAGGGGTGGCGCGACGGGATCTTGGCTGGGGTGCTAGCCGTCCTTTGTCTGGTGGGATCTCCGCGCGGGGCGTGGGCACAGCAGAACCCGGACCTTCCGAAGGGGGATGGCACGGGGGATGTTCCTGATATGTTCATCCGGCTTGTTCCACCAGTGGCGGCTCCAGTCGCCAGCGCGCGTACCTCGACGAAGGCTCCGGAGGAGGTTCGCCTCTCCAGCTTGCGCGGCAAGGTGGTGATTCTCGATATCTTCTCCTCGCGCTGCCCCCACTGCATCGATCACGCGCCTCATATGGCCGAGATCTATACCCGGTACCGCCAGCGCGGCTTGACGGTGCTCGGGCTGGCAACCGACAATCCGGATCGCGCCGTCGATGTCCAGTCGTTCATGACCTCGACCAAGGTCAACTACCCCGTGGGTTTCCTGACCTCGGAGGTCATCGCCTACTTCATGGATAGCCGGAATCACGGAGTTCCACAGATGATCCTCTTCGGACCAGATGGAAAGATGATCAAGCGCCTCGTCGGTTGGACAGAAAAGACGGGCGAGGAGCTTCGCACGGCGATCGAACCCCTACTTCCCAAAGCGGCGGCGGCGGGCCGGCAAGCCGGGAATCGCTGAAGAGGGGGATTCCATTGAGATACCTTGTTCAACGGCAGCTCTCCTCCGTGCGCTGGCCTCTCCTTCTTGGGGTCGCCCTTCTCTTCCCCCTTCTCTCGACGGCTCCGGGCAGAGGAATTGGGACGACTTCTCCCCTCTTCGCCAAAGATCCTGGGACTGATCCCGGGATCAGTCCCAGGATCGGGCAGCTCCCGGAGAGCCGTCTTGCCCAGCAGAACTTGCGGACATTGGATGGGCGGGAGGTCAACCTCCAGGCGATGCGCGGACACGTCGTCGTGCTCAATTTCTTTGCCATCTGGTGTGGATACTGTCGGAGACAGGTGGCGGCCCTCGCCCGGTATGGCGAGCCGGAATATCGCGAGGGGCTGCGCATCATCGGTCTCTCGATTCAGGATGCCTCATCCTCCCCCCGTCAAGTCGAGGAATTTGTTCGTCGGCAGGGGCTCTCCTATCCTGTCGGTTTCATCCCCGATCGGCTCTTTGGCCGTTTCGTCGCCTCCAAAGATGTTTCTGTTCCCCAAACCCTGGTCTATGGTCGAGATGGTCGCCTGGCTGGCCATTTTCAGGGATTCGACGCACAAGTGGCGGACCGGATGACCACGGTCATCGCCGCTGAGTTGGCCAAAGAATGAGAAAAGCTAAGATTGTCGCCACGATTGGACCGGCCTCCCGGTCTCCCGAGCAACTCTATTCGCTGATGATGGCGGGGCTGGATGTCATCCGCGTCAACATGTCGCACGGCTCCCACGATTACCACGCGGAGGCAATCGCCACTGCTCGCCAACTTGCCCGCGAACTCAAGCGACCACTCGCCATCCTCCTCGACCTCAGCGGGCCCAAGATCCGGACGGGAAAGCTCTTCAATCATCAACCGATCTTTCTTCGGGCGCAACAGACGATCACGATCACGACACAGGATCTTCCGGGGGATGAGACGGTCATCTCGACCAGCTATACCCACCTGCCGCAGGACGTCACCACCGGCGACCGCATTCTCCTCTCCGATGGGTTGATCGAGCTGCGGGTCGAGCAGGTCGGGATGACCGATGTCCTCTGCCGCATCATCAATAGTGGGGAGTTGGGCGAGAACAAGGGGATCAACCTGCCTGGCGTCAAGCTGTCTGCCCCTTCTTTGACCGAGAAGGATCGCGGTGATCTCAAGTTTGGCCTCGAACAGCAGGTCGATTATGTCGCCCTCTCCTTCGTTCGCAGCGCCAGAGATTGCATCGGTGCCAAGACCCTCATCGAATTTCTCGGGGCCAATGTCCCGCTCATCGCCAAGATCGAGAAGCGCGAGGCACTCGACGATCTCGACCGCATCATCGAGGCCAGCGATGGGGTGATGGTGGCACGCGGGGACCTCGGGGTCGAGACGGCGGTCGAGAGCGTCCCCTTCTACCAGAAGCAGATCATCGCCAAGGCCAATGCCGCAGAGAAGCTGGTCATTACAGCAACGCAGATGCTCGAATCGATGAAGCACGAGCCGCGTCCGACCCGCGCTGAAGCCTCCGACGTCGCCAATGCGATTCTCGATGGCACAGATGCCGTCATGCTCTCGGCCGAAACGGCGGTTGGCGAATATGCCACCGAGTCCGTCGAGACGATGGCCCGGATCATCTCCTTTACCGAGAGCAATTGCCCCCGCAAGGGCCGTGTGCGCGACCTTCTCGATGGCCGGCAGAATGGATTGGAGGGGCGGGCCATCGCCGAGGCCGCGACCTATGCCGCCGAGGAGATCCGCTCGCGGGTGATTGTCGTCTTCTCCAAATCGGGCAATATGGCCCGCCATCTCGCGGCGCTGCGCCCGTCCCAGCGCATCATCGCCTTCACGCCACATGACCGCACAGTTTCGGCGCTCGCCGCAGTCTGGGGGATCGAGCCTTTCCAGTTGGATCTGACTGGACGCACCTACGAACTGCTCGCCAGGGCCGATGAGGTCCTGCTCAGCCAAGCGGTGGTTCAACGCGGGGAGACGATTGTCGCCATGGCCGGACACCTCCCCGAACAGCCCAGCCTCTCCTCGATGATGAAGCTGCACCGCGTCGGGGAGATCTCTCTCCACTGATTGGAAGGGGCCATTCCCTCAGGACTCTGAGAGGGGGGCAGGAGGGGGAGAAGCAAGAGACTCCGCCGGCTGGCTGGCCGGCTGCTGTGGTGCTCGCCAATTGTCCATCATCGCTACCTGCTGCACGCAGGCGATCGTGCAGTAGCTGGCACAGGACTTCTCCGTCCGGAATTCCCGGTCAAGGTCGGCCTGCGTGTAGCTCTCGAGGGGAACTCCCGGATAGCCGCGCTGCTGCGAGCAGTAGTGGACCAAGCCCTCTTCGCAGATGTAGAGGTACCGGGCACCGGCGCGACAGCGCCACTCGTGGGCTCGGCCGTAGGCAAGGTCGTCCTGAAAGTTGTTGAGCCAGCCAAACTTCTTCTTCCCGTACCGTCGGAGCTTCTGGTAGACCTCTTCTTCGACCCCGCTGAGTGGTTTGAGCTGTCCACTGTGGTCGTGGATGATGCCCAGGGTCGATCCGAAGCCCAATTCGACCGCCCGGTGGGCGACGACCAGCGCGTCCTCCGGGTTGCGAACACCCCCTCCAATCACCGAATTGATGTTGATGTGGAAGGTGGCGTCCTCCGAGAGGTAGCGGAGGTAGCGATCGATCACCTTGAGACTCTTCTGCGAGACCTTGTCCGGGGTCACATTGTCGATGCTGATCTGCAGATACTCGAGGCCGGCGCGATTGAGCCGGTCGATATTCTCCCGCGTCATGTAGTAGCCGTTGCTGATCAGCCCCGCAATCATCCCGTGCGATCGGATATGAGTGATGATCTCGAAGATCTGTGGGTGGAGCATCGGCTCGCCACCGCTGATGGTGATGACGCTCGTCCCGAACGACGCGAGGTGATCGAGCCGCCGTTTGATCGTCTCCAACGGGACCGGGTCGGAGACCTTGTCATACTCATTGCAGTACCCGCAGGCCAGGTTGCACCGGCGCATCGGGATGACGTGGGCAAGGATTGGATGGCTCGTTGAGAGCAGCCCCTTGGCCACCAGCGCGGCCTCGCGCGCCGCCCGGCTCATTTTGCTGCTGGTCAAATCTTTCATGGCGCTACTGACTCGATCCTAAATCTTATCCACGACCTTGGTTCCTCCCGGGATGGCGACCGAGAACTCCGCATCCGGGATCGTGGTGTTGAGCTGCATATCGCGAAGCGAGACGATGGTGTAGTCTCCGTTTCGCTCGATCATCTTCCATTGTGCCGGCATCCAACTCTGCTGGTTGACCCACAGATCGATCGAGACAAACTGACCTTTGGTCTTCGGCGTCAAGCGCAAGAGGGAGGTCATCTGGCCCAGCACCGCCTCGTCCTTGATGAACTCGATCTGGTAGTTGGACGCGAGGGACTTGAGTGAGCCGTCCAGTCCGATCAGTTGCGTGTAGCCCCCCACCCGTCCGCTGCCTCCCTTGGTCGCCTTGGCAATCGTCGACTTGAAGACCTGATTGATTCGCGGCTGGTAGTAGATGACCTGATCTCCGACAACGGCAATCGTGTCCCGGCTCGGACGGGTATAGTCGATCCGGAGCTTCCCCTTGCCCTTGCCGACGGCGGGCTTGTAGCGCAGGCTCCCGACCTCTGTGTCGGTCACGCCAATCTGCGCATTGGTCTTCTCCTGGGTCAGCTCCGCCCGGAGGCTCTTCATCTCCTGGTGCGCCCGCTCCATCTTGTTGAGGATCCCGGGCAGCAACTGGGGCGCTGCGTGCGGCCCTCCTCCCGGGAAGAACATCCAGAGGCCGATGATGACGACCCCGCTCAGCAACTGATTCATTCTCTCTCTACTCCCGCCTGCTACTCCCACCGGGTCCCAATGCCCCGCGTGGTTCCTCGAACAGACATCAGTCTTGGCGACTCTGCCGTTGACGATCTTCCTGCGGAACCTCGACGACAGCCCGGTAACGGCGTCGGCCATCGGCTCCGGTCTCCTCCGCGTAACGCAGGAGGGTAACAGACTGATTGTATTGTTCCTGCAGGTAGAAACCAAGCGCCCGGGTTGGAAAATTACGCAGGTCGGATCGGTGCCGACGCTGGAGAAAATCCTGCAGTTCGGCTGGATCGATCTCGAGTTGGCGGAGCTGTGCCGGGGGCGGAAGGGGAGCCTTGGAGCGATCACGATCGCCAAAGAAACGGCTCGGGACCAGAAAGATGATGGCGATGATCAAGGCGCAGAGGAGGTCGTATTGCCACGACCCACGTGGGTACGACCAGTTGAGAGTCGACTTGATTCCCGTAAGAATCTTTTTCATGGCGGCCCTACCGGCTATCCCGGACGATCATCCCGTCGCGCATCTCGATGGTTCGGCTGGCGACGGCTGCCGCTTCCGGGTTGTGGGTGATCATGACAATCGTCTGATGAAGTTCACGATTGAGTTCCTGAAGCATGTTGAGGACGAGCTGGGAGTTTTCCGAGTCGAGGTTCCCGGTCGGTTCATCGGCCAGGATGATCGCCGGGCGATTGATGACCGCACGGGCGATGGCGACCCGTTGCTGTTCTCCACCTGACATCTCGAGGGGTCTGTGGCCCATCTTGTTCTCCAGACGAAGAAGTCGCAGGACTTCACGCCGGGTATCGTGGTCGAGTGGGCCTTCCGGTCGAGCCGGATCCGAACCAGATCCTCGTCGCCCCCCTTGGTGAATATGCTCGGCCAGCTTGAGGTTGCCTTCCGCCGTCAGCGTCGGGAAGAGGTTGAATCGCTGAAAGACAAACCCGATCTTGCGACGACGCAGATCTGTCCGGGCTCCATCGCTCATCTGGGCCAAATCCTCT
>JBMUAP010000032.1:0-13179 GCA_049454155.1 Blastocatellia bacterium | reverse complement strand
GGGCGCTGCTGGTCGCTCTCGACAACGCCGATGGGAATCTCGAAAAGGTTCGTGAAAGGATCGAGGCTTGGTTCAACACGGCGATGGATGCGGTCAGCGCACGTTATCGACGAAACACCAACTTCATCATCTTTGGAATCGCCCTGATCGTCTCCGTCGGGATCAATGTCGATACTTTCCGGATCGCAGACTATCTCTACCGCAACGGCGCGGTCCGGGACGCCCTGGTGGCCCAGGCGGCAGAGGCGGCGAAGCGTGATGACCTCCCGAGCTTCCTTGACGCGAAGGCGGCTCTTGAAGCGACGGAGCTCCCGATCGGGTGGAGCTGCGGGAACGGCCCCAAGCTCCTTCCGTGCCGCGCTGTCCCTCCTCCAAGTGAGGAAACCTCTCAGCAGAGGCAGCCACGGTCAGGGCCCGAGGCTCCTTCGATCGGTCAAGGAGATCCGCTCGATCCCGGGCGATACCTTCGATCGAAATCCGAGATTCGCTGGAGCCGCGACAACTTCTTCGAGCTGTTCTCCTTCCTGGCCGGCTGGTTGGTCACTGCATTGGCGGCAACCCTCGGCGCTCCCTTCTGGTTCGACTTGCTGAAGAGGTTTCTCCAGGCCCGGAATGTCGTTCAATCCTCGAGAAGGACTCCTGATCAGGCGACCCCAGCGAAACCTGGAGGACATCAACTTGGCAAGTACTAATCTGAAATCTGTTTAGTCGACCTCATCTGGCGGCTTACCAGAAAGGAACCTACCTGCTGGAAATGATCGCCAAAGAGCACTGAGATGTGTGGTGGCAGCCCGTTCGGCGCCGACTTGGTTTGCCAGAAGGAGACTGTGGTTGAAGACGGCCCAAGAAGATGGCTGCTTCGTTGCCGGCTTGATGGGTGATGGCCGACCCAAGCGTTTCCCTCTCGAGTCGATCACTCATCAGTGGAGATGATCGTCACCCCGGAGGAGGCGAAGCGGTCCATCCCGACCAACGCCTCGATCGACTCAGTGAGCGGAATTCGTCGCTGGATGAGCTTGCCTGGTTGTAACCGTCCGTTGGTCATCATCCCGAAGACAGCCCCGAAGCGGTGTGCCGCCATCCCATGGCTCCCCAGAATTTCCAGTTCGTGCGAGATGACCCGCCCCATTGGGATTGACGGAGCTGCGTCAGCCCCGACCATGAGCCCAATCTGGATGTGACGTCCCCGCCGCCGTAAGGACCGGATGGCGTCGAGACAGGTTTGAGTACTCCCCAGTGCATCGACTGAGAGATGGGCCCCACCCCCGGTCGCGGCGATCACTGCCCCGGGCAGGTCACTCTGCTCTGTTGCATCGATCGTTACCTCGGCCCCGAACTCCCGTGCGAGCGCCAGATTGCTTGGCGAGATGTCGACTGCGACAACCCGTGCGCCACTCGCGATCGCAATCATTACCGCCGAGAGGCCCACGCCCCCGCATCCATAGACGACGACCCACTCGCCCGCCGTGACGCGCCCCTGATCGATCACTGCCCGAAACGAGGTCGTGAATCGGCACCCCAGACTCGCCGCCGCCGCGAAGTCGAGTCCCTCCGGCAACTGGACCAGGTTGAGATCGGCATGGTGGATCGCGACAAAGTCCGCGAAGGAGCCCCAGTGGGTGAAGCCAGGCTGTTGCTGGGCCAGACAGACCTGTTGATTCCCGCGATGGCATTCCGGGCAATCCCCACACCCGCAGACGAATGGAACCGTCACCCTGTCTCCCAGCCGCCAGCGGCGGACGCTGCCTCCCTTCGCGACGATCACCCCCGCCAGCTCGTGCCCGGGAACGTGTGGGAGACGAATGTCCGGGTCGTGTCCCATCCATCCGTGCCAGTCGCTCCGGCAGATACCCGTCGCCATCACTTGCAACACGACTCCATCTGCGGCCGGCATCGGATCTGGCACCTCACGCAGCTCCGGTCGTCTCCCAAACTCTTCGTAGACCACTGCTCTCATCGAAGGCTCTCCCTCTCCAGGCGTTTCGATCTCTCCTTCGCTTTGTAGCACTCCCACTCGATGATGGGCAAGATTCGGCAGAATGGGATCCTCTCGGATACTCCCGAACAGATGGTCTCAAGGAGCTACATAGTCACGGAGAGAGAGGAGAACGGGCTGGGCCAGTCAGTGACGAAACCGAGAATGGGCGGCAGTGATGAACCATTCTCCATCTCTTGGTAGCTCTGCGACTCTCTGAGAACACAAATTGCGAACAAGGCAGCGCGCTGGATCTGGCGATCTGGGCGTTTTCAAGTGGCGAGGTCACTCGTGCCAGTCGAGTGACTCTGGGAGCCATTGCGCTGCCCTTCGCTTGTCCTCTCTGATCTCAGCGCCAGGTTGTCTGAAAGTGGGGATCGGGTTCTGACGGAGCGCGCCGTACACTTGGATAAGACTGTCGGAAGTACGGCTCAGGCAGGCAAAAAAATAGAGGTGACCAACAAATGCTGACCACCTCAATCACAAACTTTACACACATCCTCCAACGCCTCTCCCCGAGAACAGTTCCATCTTTTCTCAGAATTATTAAATAGGTTGTTGGTAGTGGAGCGCTCCCGGCCAGTAATGGCCAGTAAGGGCCAGTAAGGGCCAGTAAGGGATGGATCCTCAGCCTCCCAGAGAGCAGCTCAATTGACGATCGGCGTACGGGAGATCGTTGACTTGCCAGCGCCTCTTCCTCTACGGTAACCCTTCAACAAATCCTGGGCCCAGGTCTGGGCCGAAGGTAAGAAGAGGAAAGGGGTGAGGACCGATGGAGCGAAGAGGGATGACGGTGCTGGTGCTGGGGGATGGGGGCCGGGAGCATGCTCTGGTCTGGGCATTGCGGCAGAGCCCGCGGGTTGGACGGGTCTTGGCCTCGACTGAGAACGCCGGGATTGGGGTGTTGGCTGTGGTGATGCGGCCAATGGATGTGGCAGGGGACTCGCTGGTCGAGCTGGCTGTCCGCGAGGAAGTCGACTTGGTTGTGGTCGGCCCGGAACAGCCTCTCGTCGACGGGATCGCCGACCAGCTGCAGGCGAAGGGGATTGCGGTCTTTGGCCCAAGCCGAGCGGCGGCGCGCCTTGAGGGAAGCAAGGTCTTCGCCAAGGAGTTCATGCTCCGCCATGGAATCCCGACAGCCGGGTGCCGGATCGTCTCCAGCGCCGAGGAGGCCCGGGAGGCCGTCAGGTCGGGGCTTTTCGGCTATCCGCTGGTCCTCAAGGCCGAGGGGCTGGCAGCCGGCAAGGGGGTGATCCTTGCTACGGATGAGGCCGAGGCGCTCGCGGCCGTTGAGTCCTTGATGGTCGATCGAACGCTCGGGAGCGCCGGAGACCGCCTGCTTCTTGAAGAGTGCCTGCGGGGCCGGGAGATCTCCTACCTCGTCCTCAGCGATGGCACTGACTATCTGCCGCTGCCAGTCGCCCAGGATCACAAACGGGCGTTCGATGGAGACGAGGGGCCCAACACTGGCGGCATGGGCGCCTATTCGACCTCGGAGCTGCTCGATCCGGCGCTGGAAGCGTCGATCCGCGCGACGATCGTCGAACCGAGCCTTGCCGGGGCTCGCGCCGAGGGCTTTCCCTTCCGTGGCGTTCTCTACTGCGGCTTGATGTTGACGGCGGAAGGGCCCAAGGTTCTCGAGTACAATGTTCGCTTTGGGGATCCAGAGACGCAGGCGATCCTGCGGCGGCTCGAGAGCGATTTTGCCGAGCTGGCTCTTGCCGTGGCCACGGGGCAATTGGGAGGCGTCGTCCCCCGCTGGAGCGATGAAGTCTCGACCTGCATCGTGCTGGCCTCCGGTGGATACCCGGGGCCCTACGAGAAGGGGAAGCCGATCGCGGGGCTGGACGAGGCTGGCACCCTGCCTGGGGTCGTCCTCTTTCACGCCGGGACGAGGCGTTCTGCGGATGGGCAGGCCGTTCTCACCAGTGGCGGGCGGGGCCTTGGCGTGACGGCTCGCGCGGCGACCCTGCCCGAAGCGACCGCACTTGCCTACCGTGCGGTCAAAGCGGTCCAGTTTGACGGAATGCAGTATCGTCAAGATATCGGCAGCAGATCACCTCACTGAGCGATCAGCACTCTCGATGATTGTCTGTAAAAGAAGACTGGGACTTGGGTTGGGCCCACCAACGACCAACCTGGATCCGACGGGGTTGTCCTCATTGGCTGGTTCGATCCTTCGAAGCTCGTCAATGCCGTGAGTCGTGACGTTTGCTCAATGGTTACTCCGCCCCTGATTGACGGACCCTTCCCACCTTGATCAACGGTCTGCATTACGGGGATTGGATACTTCTGACGAACCGAAAGGCCGACCGCCGCTTGGCCATCGCCGTCAACCCTGACGACAATGGCTTCGCCAGTCAGCGAATCTTCACCCGTATTGTCGGAAGATAGAAATCGTCGGACAGTCTGGAGCATTCCCTTTGAGCGCCCCGTTGGGGCACTGTTGGAAATGCCCCCTTTTTGGCACGAAATGTCCAAAGTCCAGATGCGGGCCTCCGGCCCGCATGCTTCGTTCAAAGCCTTCCGGAGGTCAACCAGCCTGGCTATTCAAATGTCCGCAGGCCCAAAAGCTGGAAAAAATGACTGAATCCTGATACATGGTCTTCGGGCGGCCCCAAGGATCAAATGCCTCAGTCCGTACCTTGATCCACTTCCCGAAGCGACTGCCAAGCCGAGATCGATTCCGTCACGGCCCGGCGGGGCCTCGCGTTAGAGGCGCGAGCGGAGCGCGGGCGTGCGGATCAGCCGGACAAGGAGCAGGACGGCGGCGAGCATCGTCCACCCCATCAACCCGACGGAGACTTGATGGAGCAGGTCGAAGGTCTGCCGCGTCGGGTCATCGGGTGGGAGGGTCTGCAGCCGCTCCCCGAACTCGAGCCGGATCTGGTGGAGGGTGCGCGAGACCCACGCCCGGGAGACGGCCATGGCCCCGACCATCGAGAGGAGCAGGGCCGCCTCGATCCGCCAGTTGCTGCCGCCCCCCTCCCGGCGCACCTCCCGCCAGAGCAGCGCGAGGAGGATCGTCCCCAGGCCGATGCCAATCCATTCGGTGATCATGAGGTGGCGGGAAACGATGTTGCCGGCGAGTGCCGGGTTGCGGAGGACGGTGAAGGCCACCGGGGCGACGATCCAACTGAACGAGGCCATGACCCCCAGCCAGAGGCCGATCAGGGCGATGCGGATCGATCGATTGGGCTTCATCTGTTCCTCCTCCCCTTCCGGTGGGGGCGCCATTTCAGAGCGGCAGGTTGCCGTGTTTCCGCGGGGGATTGCTCTCCCGCTTGTTGGCGAGGAGTTGCAGCCCGCGAATCAGCTTGGAGCGGGTGTGACGGGGCTCGATCACCTCGTCGACATAGCCGCGCTGGGCGGCGATGAAGGGCGAGGCAAACTTCTCCTGATACTCCTCGATCTTGGCCCGGCGGCGAGCGGCCGGGTCCCCATCGCCGGCAAGCTCACGGCGGTAGAGGATGTCGACCGCGCCCTCGGGGCCCATGACGGCAATCTCGGCGGTCGGATAGGCGAAGTTGAGATCGGTCCGGACCTGCTTCGAGCCCATGACGCAGTAGGCCCCCCCGTAGGCTTTGCGGGTGACGACGGTGATCTTGGGGACGGTCGCCTCGGCATAGGCATAGAGGAGTTTGGCCCCGTGGCGAATGATGCCCGCGTGCTCCTGATCGACGCCGGGCATGAAGCCGGGGACATCGACGAGGGTGATGATCGGGAGGTTGAAGCAGTCACAGAAGCGGACGAAACGGGCCGCCTTGGTGCTGGCGTTGATGTCGAGCACGCCAGCGAGAAAGGCCGGTTGATTGGCGACGAGGCCGACGGGTTGGCCGTCGAGGCGGGCAAACCCCGTGACGATGTTGCGCGCGAAGTGCGGCTGGGTCTCGAGGAATTCGCCGTGGTCGACGACCAGCTCGATGAGGGTCCGGATGTCGTAGGGCTGGTTCGACTCTTCCGGGACGAGGGTGTCGAGCTGCTCGGCGATGCGGTCGATCGGGTCGCTCGAAACGATCCGGGGGGGATCCTCGAGGTTGTTGAGCGGGAGGTACGAGAACAGGTCGCGGATCAGGGCGAGGCAGTCTTCATCGTTCTCGGCGAGGAAGTGGGCGACCCCGCTCGTCTCGTTGTGGGTCACCGCCCCGCCGAGTGCCTCCTTGGTCACCTCCTCGTGGGTCACCGTCCGGATGACATCCGGCCCGGTGATGAACATGTGGCTGCTCTCCCGCACCATGACGATGAAATCGGTAATCGCCGGGGAGTAGACCGCTCCGCCGGCGCACGGCCCCATGATCGCAGAGATCTGGGGGATGACGCCGGAGGCGAGGGTATTGCGCGAGAAGATCTCGGCGTACCCGGCGAGGCTGGCGACGCCTTCCTGGATGCGGGCCCCGCCGGAGTCGTTGAGCCCGATGACCGGCGCGCCGACCTTCATCGCCAAGTCCATCAATTTGCAGATCTTCTCGGCGTTGCTCTCGGAGAGGGAGCCGCCAAAGACGGTAAAGTCTTGGGCGAAGACGAAGACGGGTCGCCCGTCGATCCGACCGTGCCCGGTGACAATCCCGTCCCCAGGGATCTGTTGCTCCGCCATCCCGAAGTCCTGGCAGCGGTGCTGAACCAGCTTGCCGACCTCCTCGAAGCTGCCGCGGTCGAGGAGGGCCTCGATCCGTTCCCGGGCGGTCAGCTTGCCGTCGCGGTGGTGGCGGGCGATCCGGTCTGGGCCTCCCCCCAGCTCGGCCCGCCGATTCTGCTCTTCCAGTGCGTTGCGTTTTCGTTGGCTCATGCGCGCTCTGCTCCTCCCTCCCGGCTCATCCATTCCTGCCAGAGAAGGTGAAAGTGGTGGAGTCCATTCTCCCGACGCGGGGAGTAGCGGCCACGGTGGTAGGCCCTCGATCCCAATCCCCGTTGCACGGCTTCGCAGATGGCGATGTCCTCCTGTTGGATCTCATCGCTGAGGCGGACAACCTCCTCGATCCGCTCCCGCTGGCCCTCCCGATCGAGGTCGTGAGCGTACCACTCGAAGATCGTCAGGGTGCGGGTCGGCCCGAGGGGGACGATGAGGTTGGTCGAGAGGTTGTCCGGGTGAAGGTTGAGCATGAGGTTGGGGAAGATCCAATAGTAGAGCATCTCGCCCTGCGTCTCACTCGGCCGGTAGGTCCCTCCGCCCTCTGGGCCGGTCCGGATCGGCGCGTCCTGCAGCGACGAGTAGCGCGCCGGGATCGTCCGGTAGCGGGAATAGTCGATCTCGCGCATCAGCGAGGGGTGGACGAGCGGGACGTGGTACCCCTCGACGTAGTTGTCGACATAGACCTTCCAGTTGCACTCGATGACATAGTCGCGACGGGCCGCCCACTGCATCGCGTCGATCCGGCTTGGGGCGACCCGGACGGGAATCTCCCCGAGCAGGTCGAGGAGGCCCGGTCCGACCGGTTGGAGGCGAACGAAGAGGAACGACTCCCAGAGATCGACCTCGACCTCGCGCAGCCCCATCTCGTCCCGTGGGAAGTTCTCGACCCCCTCGAAGTCCGGCACTCCGATCAGCCGGCCGCTCAAGTCGTACGTCCAGCCGTGGTATCCGCAACGCAAGCGCTGACACGTCCCGCTTCCGCTGGCGAGAGGCCCCGCCCGGTGGCGGCAGACGTTGTGGAAGCCCCGCACCCTCCCGTCCATCCCCCGGACCAGCAGCAGCGGCTCACCCGCGACCGTCGCCGTGAAGAAGGATCCAGGATGAGGCAGCGCGGTCACCCGCCCGACCAACTGCCAGCTCGACGCAAAGATCCGCTCCCGCTCCGACTCGTCGATCTCGGGCGAGCGATAGCAAGAGGAAGGCAGCGTCTCGGCCGCCTCGATGCGCGGGTCGATTTCGAAGTCGAATCTCCAGGTCGCCATCCTCGCCCTCCAAGCTCCTGCTGCCCCCTCCTCAAGACCCCGGCTGCGCCGACGTCAGCCGGGCGACCTCCCGCGCGATCTTCCGCGGATAGCCTTCGAGCAGCGCCCGCTTTTGACGAAGCCAGCGTTGGTCCTCGGCGGCCGCCTCGCGGGTGCGACCAAGGAAGGCGGCGACCTGGTCCGGGGCCGGCCCCCCGATGCCGTTCCGCACCTTGACGAAATGGAGGGGGCAGAGCGCCTCGACCAATCGTTCGCGGGTCGTCTGCAAGGGCTGCCCGAGAACCTCCTCGGCGACCAGGCAGAGCGCCGCGACGATCTCTTCGTGGGAGACGTCGACCCGCCCGAGCCGTCGCGCCGTCCCGCCGACCAGCCGGTGGGCCATCTTGAAGCTGAGCCCCTCCTCCCGCGTCAGGGTGTCGGCCAGTTCCGTCATGGTCAGGAAGCTGCCCTTGGCCTTCTCGCGCAGGGCCGCGACGTCGAGCTCGATCGCCTCTACCGCCCCGGCCAAGAGCCGGACCCCCCGTCGGGCATCGTCAAACGTCGACCGGATCAGTGGCTGCAGGTCGTCCTCGACATCGTTGATGTCGCCGAAGGGCGTGTTGTGAACACTGGTCATGACCGCCTGCGCCTGTGCAAACCCCTTGCTCAGCAGAATCCGCGCGTGCTCGAGGGCCACCGGATTGCGCTTCTGCGGCATGATCGAACTGCCCTGCACGAACCCGTCGTGGAGCGTCAGGAAGGCCACCTCCTGCGTCGCCCAGAGGAGCAGATCCTGGGTCAGCTTGCCGAGGCTGACCATCGAGGTGGCGATCACCCCCATCGCTTCGAGCAGATAGTCGATCCCCCCGATCGCGTAGTAGGAGTTCTCGACCAACCCCTCAAAGCCGAGCAGCTCCATCGTCCGCTCCCGGTCGATCGGAAAGCCGGTGGTGGTGATCGCGCAGGCCCCGAGGGGGTTCTGGTTGATCGCCGCAAAGGCCGCCCGCAGCCGTCGCAGATCCCGGTTCAGGAATTCGATTGCCGCCGAGAGGTAATGGGCCAGCGTGGTTGGCTGCGCCGGCTGGGTATGGGTGTGCGCCGGCATGACGGTGCGCAGATGACGCTTGGCGAGGTCGTGCAGGACTCCCCGCAGGTTCTCGATCGCCTCGGTCAGCGAGAGCACCTCGCGGCGCAACTGCATGCGGTAGAGGGTGACGTCGATGTCATTGCGGCTGCGGGCGATGTGAAGACGCCCGGCCAGCTCCTCCCCGACCTCTTGCGCCAGCTCCCGCTCGATGTAGAAGAAGAGGTCCTCGACCGACCCGTCATAGCGCGCCTGGAGGATCTTCTCCCGATCGAGCTGTCCGAGCCCGCGCAGCAGCGCTGCCGCCTCCTCTTTCCGGAGGATCCGTTGCCGGTAGAGCATCAGCGCGTGCGCCGCGTGCAGCTCCATCAGCGGCTCGAAGAAGAATCGCTGGCTCTCGACGAAGTTGGGGGTGAGCACCGTCTCGGCGTAGATCGGGGCAGGGAAGGTCGGCTTGGGTCCTTTTCTCATTCAGTTTCCAAGGGCCCGTTCGGCGGGCCCGGGTCGTTCCGTCTCGCGCCTGCCCCCCCTCTTCCCTTCAGGACGGAAACTCTGAAACGCGCGAGGGAGAGAGGGGGATCGTGCCACTCGTGCGGCCACTGCACCTCGCAGGCCGACCACGTCGCCCTTTCGCGGCACGGTCTACCATCGACGTGCGATTGAACCATGGAGACCGCCCGGGGCGCAAATCCCTGCTCCCACCTCGCGGAACGACCCCTCACTCCCGCGCCGCCGGCTGCAGTCTGGGCGGGGCGACCAGGACCGGACACTTCGCTTGGCGAAGCACAAAATCGGTGTTGGTCCCGAAGAGCTCCCGCCACTCCCCCTCTCCCCGATGCCGCCCCAGGCAGATCAGGTCCATCTCTCCCTCTTCGGCCATACTCAGAATCTCCTCGGCCGGTCGCCCCGCCCGCACCACCGGCTTGACCGTACACCATAGCCTGGCCTCTTCAGAGACCATCTCCTCCAACTGCTGCTCGATGAACTCGAAGCCAGGAGGAGTCTCCGGATAGTTCTCCGGCACGACGTGGAGCAGGTGCAGCTCAGCCTGGTGCTCCGCGGCCAGCACGGTCGCGAAGGCCAGCGCGGCATCCCCCGCAAGCGAGAAGTCCTGCGCCGCCAGAATTCGCCTCGGCGCGAGCCCTCCTTCCCGCTCCCCTTGCCACTCGCGTTCCTCCCGATGGAGCACCAGCACTGGGCAGACCGCATCCCGACAGATCGCCTCCGCCGTCGATCCGAAGATGGCTGCCCCCAAGGGCCTGCGCCGCGATTCGAGAATGATCAGATCGGCACCGCCTCTCCTTGCCTCGGCAATCACGCCGATGATCGGGTCTCCGTCGATCGTCACTGCCTCCCAGTCGAGCCACGCTTCCCCTTCTTCCGGCATCGACGACTGCACCAGTGCTTTCAACTGGTCCTCGGCCGCCTCGCGCTTCCCCCTGTCTTGGTAATCCATTGGATTGAGGCAGTGGCAGACCGTCAACCGTGCCTCACAGGTACTCGCCATCGCCATCGCATACCGCACCGCCTGGTGCGACGCTGTCTCAAGATCGACTGGGCACAAGATCTGTCGAATGGTCTTCATATAATGCCTCCCCCTGGCCTTCCTTTGGTTGCCATTTGGTTTGTCGACGCCGCCGCCGCGAGCCTCTCCCGCCGCCGACGTTGGATACCCCCTCTCTTGCATCCCCGGAGCGTCACGGGCCACGGCGCTCCGGGAAAGGGAAAACTGCAACTACCGGGCCAGACTTCGAGGGGAGATGCTCCCCACTCCATCCGGTGTCCTGGCTGGTTCGCTAGACCCTCGATCACTTTGAGCCACGCCCGATCTGGGACAACTGCGCAGGATCTCTCAGCTCTGCTGGGCCAATTTCCGCAAGGCAGGCTGACACCTTCCTCTCCTCCCAAGGGTTGCGGTAGAGTGGTTTGATTGAGGGTGGGCTGGGCTTGACAGGCATTGATCGTCGAAAGGTGGGGCTGTGCGCAAGGTGAGAATGGCAGATCTGAAGCGGCAATGGGGGCGATCGATTGTCCTGCTGCGCCGACTCTGGAAGATCGCCGACCAGGACAATGCCTTCGGCCGTGCCGCTGAACTGGCCTACTTCTTCCTGCTGACTCTCTTCCCCCTGCTGATCATCCTGCTGAGCCTCTTCAGTTTTCTCCCAGGCATTCAGGAGGCACTGCGCGGATGGTTGGAGAACGTCATGCCTCCGCAGGCCATGGCCCTCGTCGAGGAGTGGCTGCGTGACTTTGTTGGGCAGCGCAGCGGAGGACTCCTCTCCCTCGCGCTCCTCTTTGCCCTCTGGACGGCCTCGACCGGGATGGGAGCCGTCATCGGCACACTCAATGCCGCCTACCAGGTCAAGGAGACCCGCCCTCTCTGGCAGATCGCCATCCTCTCCGTCGGGCTGACCCTCGTCTCCTCGATCCTCTGCGTTGGCGGTCACCTGCTGCTGCTCTTCGGGGGCTGGGCGGTGGGTTGGATGGGTCATCACGCCGGACCACCCCCCCTGGTCGCGCTCCTCCTCGTCGCTTGGCGTCCACTCCGCTACCTGCTGGCGACCTTGCTCTTGATCCTCTCCGTCGACCTCATCTACTACCTCGCCCCCAATACCCAACACCGCTGGCGCTGGCTGACACCAGGGGCGATCTTTGCCGTCCTCGCCTCCCTGCTGGCCTCCTCCCTCTTCTCACTCTACCTTCGCGTCGCCCCGGGTTACAGTCTGATCTATGGCAGCCTCGGTGCCTTCATCGTCCTCATGCTCTGGATGTACCTGCTCGGGCTGGCGCTCTTTCTCGGAGGCGTCTTGAACGCCTGCTGGCCACCCGCCCGGCGTCGCGTCTTTTGAGGATCTGGCCCTGTACCGCTGATGTCTCGTGCTGACTCCCTAAAAAGAGGCTGGAGGGGAGATCAACCGAACTCGGCCTCCCGTTGGTTCAGTCGGTGATCGCAGTGAATCTCGCTCGGGGTGTGCTCGAAGTCGTTGACTTCTCTTCCTGGAGTGTGGCGGGAACTTGTCGATGACTCGGACCAATGAAGCGAAGAGGGGTGGGACAATCGTGTGACCAAGGAAGGGAAGACGTCGGTGATGGGCAAGTATTCGCGCATCGATCTTGGGGGGCCTCTTGACTTGGCTCCCCACTGGGCGCGAGCCAAAGTCGGTCGGGTCCTGCCCGGCGTCCATAGCCGCAGAACGGGATGAAGGGTCCACCCAAAGGTGAGCTGCACAGATCCGCACAACCACCCCCTAGCGGATCCCTTCATCGTCCTGTGTCCGTGGCTGAGGACACATCCAAAAGCTCATCTCTTGATCTGTTCGCGGTCGCACCAGCGGGGCCTCTCGCTGGGCTCCAACTCCCACCCAATCCTCGGAAGCTGCCCTTCTACCTCCATTCTCCATTCTCCATTCTCCATTCTCCATTCTCCTTCCTGACAGCTCAGATCATCCACGTTTCGGGGAGACAAATAATGTCTCCCTGAAAAAAATTATTGGGAGGGGCCAGCATAGAGGGCCAGGGTCTCCGTCAGGCGGGAGCGGACCAGCTCGCAAAGGATGGGAGGAGAGATCGCCACGGCGTGATGACCGAACTGCATGAGCCAGCGGACGACCTGAGGGAGGGCGGCCTCGGTGACGGAGAACGTGACACGGAGCCGTTGGTCCGGGAGGTCCTCATTGACCTGGGTTGGATGGTAGGTCCGTTCGCGGATATAGCGGGCCTGGTAGGAGTCGAACTCGATGACGACGGTGAGGGGAGCGCCGCCACGGAACATGCCGAAGCCATGGTTGAGGTAGGCTTGGGCGTTCCAGTCTTCTGGGGGGTGAAAGCGGCGACGGGTGTTGAAGAGGGAGCGGATGCGACCGGCGTGGAAGTCGCGGACGGCCTGGGTCTGGTGGTCCCAGCCGACAGCATACCATTCCCCAAGGTAGTTGTGGAGGGTCAGGACATCGACGTTGCGGAGAGTGACTTGATTCTCGCGCTGGGAGAAGTAGGTGAGGTGGAGGGTCTCGCGGTTGGCGACGGCCTCGGCGAGCTGTTGGAGGATGACGGGTGGGGTTTCGAGGGCGGGTTCTGGGGCGATATCGATGGCGGCATCGAGCCGTTCGATGTTGACGACGACCTCTTCGGGCAGGTACGAGGCGAGTTTGGCGAGGGATTGGCGGGCGAGTTGCACTTCGGCGGTGGGGGAGGCGTGGCGGAGGGCTCGTTCGGCGATAAAGAAGCTGATCAGCTCGCCAGCGCCGAGGCG
>JBMUAP010000031.1:0-13194 GCA_049454155.1 Blastocatellia bacterium | reverse complement strand
ACGCAGCAATCCGCCCATCCCGAATCCCCACATTCTGCTGAGCCTCCAGCCGGGACTCTGGATCGATCACCCGCCCCCCCTTGAGAACCAGATCGTACTCGCTGCCGGGTGGTACGCCCCCGCAAGCAACGAGCGAGATCCCCAAGAGGACTCCCGACGCAAGCCGCCCCCACCATCGGCCTTCGCTGATCGGGCGTTGCGTCCTGCTGTCGTGATGATGGCTCTTGTTGCTCATTCTCTCCTCCATTTCTCCCCCAGCTTCCTTCTCGCGACGAATGGTGATCCTCATCCTGCCTGATCCACCTCCCGGACGAAGAAGGGCAGCCTCGGGCTACCCTTCACCAATTGACGGCTCTTGGTCCTTCGTCGAGTCGACCCAACGCCTACAACTTGGCCTCCTCGAGCTTGGGGGCCAAGAGATGGATGACGAGAAGGGCGACCAGATAGGCCGACGCCGCAATAATAAAGATGGGGACGTAACTGCCCGTCCATTCGAGGATATAGCCAACGACCTTGGCAATGATCATGCCTCCGATGGCACCGGCCATCCCTCCAATCCCGACCACCGAGCCGATCGCCCGGCGGGGGAACATGTCCGAAGCGGTCGTGAAGATGTTGGCCGACCAGCCCTGGTGCGCCGCCGCGGCAAGCCCGACGAGCAGCACGGCCACCCAAACATTCGAGGCTTGGGCCGCAAAGACGATCGGGGTCACCGAGATCGCACAGATCAGCATCGCCGTCTTGCGTGCCCGATTGATCGTCCACCCCCGCTGGATCAGACTCGACGAGAGCCAGCCCCCCGCCACGCTTCCGACGTCCGCGATCAGATAGACAATGATCAGCGGAAGCGCGACGCTCTTGAGATCGATGCCATATTTGTTGTTGAGAAAGCTCGGCAACCAGAAGAGATAGACCCACCAGATCGGGTCGGTCATGAACTTGCCAACCGCGAACGCCCATGTCTGACGGTGTGGAAACAACTGGAGCCACGGAATCTTGACATCCGGATCGGGAGGATCGCTTTGAATGTGGGCTCGCTCCTCGTCGGAAAGGTTCGGGTGATCGTCGGGATGACGGTAGATCACCCACCAGAAGGCGAGCCAGACGAACCCGACCAGACCAGTGACGATGAAGGCCCACTTCCAGCCAAAGGAGGCCGTCACCCAGGGCACAATCGCCGCCGCGGCGAGGACGCCGACGTTCGTTCCGGCATTGAAGATGCCCGTCGCCAGCGCTCGCTCCTTCTTCGGAAACCACTCGGCGACGGTCTTGATCGAGGCCGGAAAGTTCCCCGCTTCCCCAAGTCCCAAGGTAAACCGGGCAACCCCAAACCCAAAGACACTCCGCGCCAAGGCATGTCCCGCCGCCGCCAAGCTCCAAAAGATGACCGCCAGGGAAAATCCTTTGCGGGTTCCCAGTCGATCCATGACGCGCCCGACCAGCAGCAGACCTGCGGCATAGGCGGTCTGAAACCAGAAGACGATATTGCTGTAGTCGATCTCCGACCAGCCAAACTCCTTCTCGAGCGTCGGCTTGAGAATGCCAATCACCTGTCGATCGAGGTAGTTGATCGTTGCCGCGAAGAAGAGCAGCGTGCAGATGTACCAACGCAGATGTCGAATGATCCTCCGGGGAGGAGCCGTGGGCTCGTCTTTCATTCAGCCTCCAAATGCGCGACCGCGCACACGATTACAGAGTCAGTTCCGCCTGCGTCGTCGACCTTTCGCGGATTTCGATGACGATAGGGACGTGGGTTGCCTGGAAAAGCGTGCGCATCATAATGCAGGGTTGACAGTCGGTCAAACCTTTTCGATAATCCGTCGGTCCTAAGGACCCTCTTCAAATGAACAATCTACTGACGGACTTGAACAGTACCAGCTTGCTGATGCGGATGAATCTCTCGCCGGAAATAGCCGGCACGTTCCTATTGACCACCTAACGGGAGATTTGAATATGAAAAGCAATCGTCCGGGAGTGCTCGCCTGGCACAGCCGATTCCTGTTGTGCGGCCTGACGCTCCTCGCACTCTCTTGTCTATCGATGACAGGAGAGGCCCAAGTTCTCTACGGTTCCATTACTGGAGATGTGACCGACCCGAGTGGTGCCGCCTTGCCGGGGGCGACGATCACCATCACGCAGAAGGAGACTGGCCAATCGAGACAGGGAGTCAGCGATGCGGCGGGGAACTTCGACTTCCCGAACGTCCTCGCCGGAACCTACACCGTACGCGCCTCAAAGGATGGCTTCAAGACGGTCAGTCGCGAGAACATCGTCGTCACCCTCAACAGCATCGCGCGCGCCAACCTCACGGTCGAGGTCGGCGAGGTCAGTGAAACGGTCGTCATCACCGCCGAGTCGGCTCAGCTGAAGACTGATCGCGCCGACGTCAGCTCCGAGATCACCAGCCGGCCACTGCGCGACCTGCCGGTGCCGATCGGCCGGAACTACCAGAACCTCTTCAAGACGCTGCCCGGTATCACCCCTCCTGCCGACGCGCACTCGATTCCATCCAACCCCTCGCGCTCGCTGACGTTCAATGCCAATGGATCGAGCTTCAGCTCGAACAACACGCGCATTGATGGCGCGAGCTCGACCAACCTCTGGCTGCCGCACGTCACCGCCTACGTACCCGCCCTCGAATCGATCGAGACGGTCAACGTCGTCACCAACAGCTTCGACGCCGAGCAGGGGCTCGCCGGCGGCGCAGCGATCAACGTCCAGATCAAGAGCGGGACCAACGAGTATCGCGGGTCAGCCTTCGAGTACCACAACAATCAACTCCTCAACGCGCGCAACTTCTTCCAACCGCGCAACGCGGATGGCTCGCTGCGCAAGCGGAGCAAGATCGTCTACAACCAGTTTGGGGGCACTCTCGGGGGGCCGATCATCAAGAACAAGCTCTTCTTCTTCGGAAGCTATGAGGGTACCTTCGACCGCCGCAATTCCGAGCGTCCCAACCTGTCGGTTCCGACCGCTCCCCTGCGAACCGGCGATCTGCGCGTCTCGAACACGACGATCTACGATCCGTTCGATGCCAGCGGAAACCTGATTGCCAATCCAGCCGACCGTCAGCCGATCTCCTGCAATGGGGTGGCCAATGTCATCTGCGCCAATCGGATCGATCCGATCGTCGCCAAGATTCTGCCTCTGATCCCGCTTCCAAATCAGATCGGCGCTGGGGGGACAGTCGCTCAACAGAACAACTACTTCACCTCTGCCCCCTTCCTCTTCGACCGATGGACACTCGATACCAAGGTCAACTGGACGCCGAACGAGAAGCTCAACCTCTTCGGCCGTTACAGCCACCTCGACTTTTCCACCTTCAACGAGGCGACCTTCGGACCCGTCCTCCAGGGCGCCCCGATCGCCGGCGGCAACCCGGGTACCGGGTCAGGAGTTACCTACAACTTCTCCCTCGGGGGGACCTACACGCTTCGCTCAAATTTGATCCTCGACGGCAATTTTGGATTTGTCAGAATGAATACGGGGGTTGAGCATAGCGACATCAACACCAACCCCGGCATCGATTTCCTTGGCATCCCGGGTACCAATGGCAGTCGGGCTTATGAGGGTGGATTTCCTCTCTTCAACGTCGGTGGCTACGAGCGGTACGGAGTGACAGAGACCTACATGCCCTACTACCGCAGTGATGACCAGTTCCAATACGTGGTCAACGCCAACTGGTTGAAGGGGGCGCACAACATTCGTTTCGGGAGCGACTTCTCGGTTCAACACCTCAACCACACCCAGCCAGAATTTGTCGGCGGGGCGAGCTATGGCGCCCGCGGCGGCTTCGATTTCGGGCAGGGACCGACCCAGGCCTGTGTCCGGCCAGACCCGAACAACCCGTCACGATGTTTAGAAGCCAGCCGTGGAAGCAACTTCAACAACTGGGCAACCTTCCTCCTCGGCCTGCCGACGCAGCTCGGCCGGCTGGGTCTGACGGATGCTCCCTACACGACCCGCCAGAACCAGTACAGCCTCTACGCCCGGGATCAGTGGCAGGTCAACAGCCGACTGACCTTCTCCATCGCGGATCGAGGTCTGGAGCGCTACAACCCACAGACCAACAAGATGGAGATCGGCGGAGTCGGCTCTGTTCCCGAGGACTTGGGGGTCGAGGTCAGCAAGCGACTCTTCGCGCCGCGGGTTGGGCTCGCCTACCGCTTCTCCCCAACCTTCGTGCTGCGAGCCGGCTATGGGCTGACCAATGACCCGTACGCACTGGCGCGCCCGATGCGCACCAACCACCCCGTCCTGATCAGTCTCGTCATCCCAGCAGTCAATGCGCTCATGCCGGCGCGGCGTCTCTCCCAGGGAATCGATGCGATCAGCGTCCCAAACCTCGGCAACGGCGTCATCGACATGCCTTTTAATGTGGGGGCGACGACGCTCCCTGACTTCTTCAACCGAGGCTACGTCCAGTCGTGGAATCTTACCCTGCAGAAGGAGCTCGGTCTTGGCTTCACCGGGGAGATTGGATATGTCGCGACGCGCCAGATCCGTCAACTCGGACTCCAGGAGATCAACTACGCCCCCATCGGCGGGGGAACCCCCGGCCGGATCCTCAATCAGCGATTTGGGCGCGTCGCCGATACGACAATGGCGGCCCCGGTTGGCAACAGCCGCTACGACTCGATGCAGGTCCGCATCGACCGTCGCTTCCGCGACTGGTACTCCTTCGGGGCCAACTACACCTGGTCCAAGTCGATCACGACGGCGGGCGTTGACAACAGCGACAACACCCCCCGCATCAACATCCCGGAATTTTTCCACCTCAACCAAGCACTCAGCAACTTCGACCGGACGCACAACCTCCAGATCACCAACATCATCGAGCTGCCCTTTGGCAAGGGGCGCAAGTGGATCAGTGATAAAGGGTTTCTCTCGCAGCTCGTCGGTGGCTGGCAAGTCAATAACATCTTCAGCTTCATGAGCGGCACTCCCTTCAACGTCACCGCACCTGGAACGTCGCTCAACGCCCCACGGAGCAGTCAACGGGCCGATCTGGTCAAGAGCTCCGTCGACAAGTACAAGAACATCGGAACGACAGGGACTTGGTTCGACACCAGCGCCTTCGCGCAGGTCACACAGGCACGGTTTGGGACCTCATCCTTCAATTTCATGCGAGGCCCTGGCTTCGCAAACTGGGACTTTGGCCTTTTCCGACAATTCTCGATTACGGAACGGGTCAACCTTCAGTTCCGTGTTGAGGCGTTCAACTTCTCGAATACTCCCCACTTCAACAATCCGAATGGGGATGTTACCAATGTCAACTTCGGACGGGTCACCAGTGCCCGGAACGATGCTCGTCAATACCGATTCGGACTTCGCCTCGGGTTCTAACCGGTCCATATCGTGTCCCCTCCACCCCCACTCGGAAGGTGTGAGGGGACCGGAAATTACTGTGGTGCAGCAGAAAGGGGGACAGGATCAAATGGTCCTGTCCCCCTTTCTGTCTCTCTTCTCTTCTATCTTCTCACCATCCGGCGTCACCTTCAGCTTCGCCAGAAACTCGGCGTGAAGCTCGATGTGGTGGGTTTGGATCTGCGTCACCTTCTCGATCCACTCTCTGTTTTTCATTTGGTGGGTCAGCGGGTGGTGTGGGTCGGGAATGCCGATCTCCGGGTGAAGGTCATCGCCATGCCCGCCACCTCCTCTCTCAAAGGCGGCACACCCGCCGGCGCCGCCGGTGGCGGCGTGTTCAGCATGTTGGGGGTTCGCACTTCTTTGTGGGTGAGCCGAAGCCTCACCGAGATGAAAGGTTGCCCTGCTTCTTCCGGTTCTTTCGATACAGGTCCGTCAAGCCTCGGAGATAATCAAGGAGGCTGATGGTCTCGGCAAAGAAAATTCACTACCGCATGGTGAATTTTCCTTGCCGAACGATCTGAATGGATGAATAATCGCCAGTATGTACAGAAGAAACGTCGAAGAGAGGGTCGGGGAGGCGATCGCCCATTCAAGGGTCGTTCTGATCAATGGGCCGCGCCAGGCTGGAAAGACGACGCTGGTGCGTGACCTGATCGAGATTGGCGAAGGGGCCGAATATCTGACCTTTGACGACATTACCACCCTCTCCTATGCCCGACGTGATCCGGAGGGATTCATCAGGCAGTTCACTCGCCCGGTGGTGATCGACGAGGTGCAGCGGGTACCGGAGATCCTGTTGCCAATCAAGGCAGTTGTCGACCGGACGCGCCGACCAGGTTCATTCATTCTGACCGGATCGGCCAATATCTTCTTTCTGCCCCGACTGGCCGATTCGCTGGCCGGACGGATGCAGATCGTCACCTTGTGGCCATTATCACAGGGTGAGCTGGAAGGGCATCGGGACGGGTTCATTGACTGGATCTTTGCGGAAGAGATCGTCCTTCCGCGGGTGGTGGAGTGTGAACGGAATGAGATTCTGCGCCGCGCCCTCGTTGGCGGTTATCCAGATGTAATTGGGCGACGGACCGAGCGGATGCGGCGGGCTTGGCTTGAAGGGTATGTGACCGCGCTGATCAATCGTGATGTTCGTGAAATCGGAAACGTCCGTGATCTGCGCGAATTTCCGATTCTGCTCAATGCCCTTGCCTTGCGGAGTGGCGGACTGGTCAATGTGAGCGATATTGCTCGGTCAGTGGGACTTCCAAATGAGACGATGCGCCGCTACATGTCGCTGCTCGAGGCCCTTTGGCTGGTGGTCGAGCTGCCTGCCTGGTCGTCCAATCTCGGCAAACGTCTGGTCCGGACTCCAAAGATGACGCTCAACGATACCGGCCTGCTGGCAGGGATTCTGAATATGGATCAGCGGCGGCTCGAGCGGGAGCCGATCCATCTTGGACAACTGCTCGAGAGCTTTGTGGTCATGGAACTTCGCAAGCAACTGGGGTGGAGTACGACGGCGGCCGGCCTCTTCCATTTCCGGGATCACGCCGGAAATGAGGTTGATATCGTTCTTGAATCTCCGACCGGTGAGGTGGTCGGAATCGAGGTCAAGAGCACGGTGGCGCCGCGGGCCGATGATTTTGCTGGATTGCGCCACCTGCAGGAGCTGACCGGTTCGCGCTTCAAGCGCGGAGTTCTGCTCCATCCTGGGGAGCGAATCAGCAGTCCCGGGAAGGATCTCTACGCCATGCCGATTCCAGTGCTCTGGCAGCCGACGCTTTGAGTGATCCAGTGGGCACTCCTTGTCCGGCACGTTTGGCTTCCTCCTCACCGGCGCGAAGTTGAGACTTTTCACCCCTTTGGGGAGTGCCACACACCCCTGATCACCAGTGTAGACGGCTGTCCGCGTGAGCCCGTTCGGCAGGCTCACCGTTACCCGCTTCGCCCGGCGATCGACCACCGGCCGGCCCATCTTCGCCCGTTCAGCGTAAGGTGCCGTGAAGTAGCCGACGTTCTCCGCCGCAAATTCGGCATCGAGCCCGGTGATGAAGACTGCTGAACAGACGACCTTGGCGAAACCCGCGGCATGATGCTCAAGTGGGTCGCCAGGTGGTGTCTCATATTTTGTCGGCAGTTCAAGCCCCCGGGCACGCTCGAGCATCGCTTCGCGTGAAGACTGCCCGAGGATTGTCGACACCAGAAATAGAGGTAGTAAAAACAGCAGCTTATTGATTAGACTTATCAAACTTCATCGAGCAGAGTCAGGGGTTTGTTCCGGGATGGTACTCGTGGTCAAGCGGGAAGTCTGCCGGATGCTTCTTGCGAAGGCGAAGGCAGGTCACATTCGCCCGGCACGGATCTGTCGAAGCAGCTCCGCCACTTCCGTCGAGGAGGCCGCCCGCCCCGCCTCCCGCGAGTATTGCTCCAACATCTTCTCTGCCGCATCGAGCCTCTTCTGGCGCACGAAGAGCCGTGCCAACAAGAGCCGCGCCTCGACTACCGCCGTCCCGCCCTTCTCCAGAGACCGGCGGAGGGCAGCTTCGGCGGCCTCTTCATTTCCCAGAGAGAGATGGGCCTTTCCCAGCAGCAGTTGGGCGAGGGGAGCCCCCGGCCAGTCGGGCAGGAGCGTGAGCGCGCGATCGAGTTCCCGAACCGCCGAACGATAGCGCTCCTCGCGAACCATCGTCTGAGCGAGGCGATAACGGGCCTCGGCCTCCAGCTCAGGCCCGAGGGAGGCCGCCAGCGCCGCCTGCAGCACCTCGACCGCCGCATCCCACTGCTGGACCTGCATGAGGGAGTCAGCAAGCGGAATCCGTGCCCGTGCCATGCTTGGATCTTTCTCGACCAGATCGGTGAGTACTCGGACCGCCTCGGCGTGACGACCGAGCCGCTGGAACGTCACGCCAAGGTTGAGAGGAAGCGCGGACCCCACCTCGCCCAGACCGACCCCTTGCGCAAAGGCCTGGACGGCCTCGGCCAAGCGGCTCTCGCGGTAGAAGAGCAGCCCCAGCTGATTGAGCGCTCCTGCATACCGCGGATAGACGCGCAGCGCCCGCGCCAGATCGCTGATGGCCGGACCGATCTGTCCCGCCTCCTGCTTGCGCTGCGCCGACTCCACCCATTGTCTCGCTTCGACCGGGGGCTCCTTCTCGGGAGGGGGGACGCTTCCACTTTTCACCGACCCTTCTCTGGCCACCGGCGGGAGAAAGACGGGGTAGAGATCCAAGCCCCGGCTCATCTTTACCCTCCACTGGAGCCCATCGAAACGGTTCCGCTGTCCCGCCACCGCCACTTCGCAGAGTGGCTCCCCCTCGGCAGGCACGGTCAGACGTGCAACCCCCAAGGCGTCGCTCTTCGTCACCATCGTTGTCCCACCAGGGCACCGGATCGCCACCTCCACCTGCCGGCCAACCCGCTCTCCGCCTGGGAGGAAGAACAGAGACTCGACAATCCTTGTCTCTGCTTGCACTCCCCCACCAAGGATCAGTATTGCGACGACGATCATCTGCCCCATCCCCATACTCGTCCCTGCCTTCCTCCCCAACCTGAATGTCCAAGATATCGAAGAAAAATCCAGAATTTTGAATAGAAGCCTGCCTCCCAGACTTGTCGAAAACCGGCAAAATCCTTGAAAAAAAAGAAGATCTGCCGCGCATCACACGATTTGCACAGGATTTGCAAACTGGTTGAAATTTCTGCCCTTCATCTTACGACCACATTCTACTACACCAGTCGAAGATGTGGACTTGACAGGAACGGCCTGTCTCAAAGTCGTACTTTTGGGGTGACAATTCACCCAACGCCAGGACGCTGGAGAACTGTCAACCGGACATCAACCCACCGTCCCAGATCAGTTCATCAACTCATATGGAACAAGGAGACCATCAATGAGAAAATTGGCAGCAGCGACGTTCTCTCTCTGCGCGATGCTCCTCCTCTCCGGTAGCCTGCTGGCCCAGAATCCACTGGGCCGAATCGTGGGAACCGTCGTGGATCAAACGGGGGCGGTGGTGCCCGGCGCGACCGTCACCGTCACCAACGAGGGGACAGGTCTACAACAGACCTTCTCGACGACCGGCGAGGGTGCCTTCATCTTCGCGCAACTGCAACCGGGCAACTACAGCGTTCGGATCGAGGCGACCGGCTTCAAGAGCCGTTCCTACACCCAGGCCAAGGTTGATCCCGGTCAGGACTATTCCATCTCCGTGATCATGGAAGTGGGGGAGACGAGCGAGACCGTCACCATCGAAGCGGGTGCGGATATCGTCAATACCTCCTCCCCAGAGGTCAACAATACCGTCGCCAAGCGGCAGATCATCGATCTTCCGCTCAACGGGCGCAACCCGATCGAGCTGATCCGCCTTCAGGCAGGTGTCCCCGGGATCACCAACCGTACGACGACGGCAATCAACGGCGGACGTCCGACCTGGACGCAGGTCACCCAGGATGGAATCAACATCCAGGACAACTTCATCCGCACCAACTCGCTCGACTTCGTGCCGAACCGGCCGACCGCCGATACCATCGGGGAGTTCACCATCACGACGACCAACCAGGGTGCGGACAGTGCCGGTGGCTCGTCGCAGGTCAAGCTGATCACCCCTTCGGGAACCAATCAGTTCCACGGAACCCTCTACGAGTTCAACCGCAACTCTGCGCTCGCGGCCAACTCTTGGTTCAACAATGCGGCTCGTCCAAGATCAGTCGCCCGCCCCTTCCTCAACCGGAACCAGTTCGGGGGGAATGTCAGCGGCCCGGTCTTCAAGAACAAGCTCTTCTTCTTCGGGTCGTACGAAGGGTTCCGCCAAGCGACGGCGACGACCCAGAACAATACGATTCCGGTCAACGACAACTTCTTCAATGGGGAGTTTCGCTACATCCGCCCGACCGACAACTCGATCCAAAGCATTAACGTGCTCCAGCTGGTCGGTCTGACGGTCGATCCCCGCATCAAGAGCATCATTCTCGATCAGACGCCGCGTGCCTCCAACGTCAACAACTTCGACGTCGGCAACTCGGGCACGGGTCGACTGCTCAACACGGCGGGCTACCGCTTCAATCAACAGGATCTCAACAATCGTGACCAGTTCCAGGGCCGTCTTGACTACAACATGACCTCAAACCACAAGTTTGAGGGCTCCTTCCAGTGGTTCAAGGAGACGGACGACCGGACCGATCTCGACGCGATCAACCCTCGCCCCCTCGTTTTCACCGAATCGACGGTCAAGTTCGTGTCAGGAGCCTGGCGGTGGAGCACAGCCAAGTTCCAGAATGAGCTGCGCATGGGTGCCAACCTTGCCCCGGTCGCATTCAACTCGTCGGCCGATGTGGGTGGGGCAATCCTCTCCGTTCCCTTCATCACCAACCGGCAGGTGACCTTCCAACCGCAGGGCCGTGACACCCGGACGCGTCAGTTCATCAACAACGCGTCGTTGATTCTCGGCAACCACTCGATGCAATTCGGTGGCAGCTTGCAGCAGATCCGGGTCCGCCCGTACAACTTCGCAGGGCAGTTCCCGACGATCGGTTTCGGATTCAGCCCCGCAGCACCGACCAGCATTCAGCTCAATGCCAATCTCTTCCCGCAGGATCCCAACAATCCAACTGGACAACGGATTCAGCCGGCCGACTTGACGGGGGCCAACAACTTGGTGGCCTTCCTCAACGGGGTGATCAGTTCGGTGAGCCAGACGTTCCAGGTTCGGAACCAGACATCGGGCTTTGTCCCGGGCATCCCGGAGGAGCGGAACTTGTCGCTCAACAATTTGTCCTTCTACTTCCAGGACAACTGGCGCCTCCGTTCGAACCTGACGGTTCGCTATGGTCTGAAGTGGGAGTACTTCAGCCCGATGCGCGAGGACAACAACCTTGGGCTCCTCCCGGTCATCAACGGTGACGTTCGCTCGACACTGCTCACGCCCAACACGACGGTCGACTTCCTCAAGGGCAATCCCTACAATCCGGATCGGAACAATTTTGGTCCGACCTTCGGACTCGCCTGGGATCCGTTCAAGGATGGCAAGACATCTGTTCGAGGCGGCTACACCATGGCCTTCGTCAACGAAGAGACCTTGACCGTCGTTCGCAATGCGATCAACACCAACGCCGGTCTCGCGACGACCTCGGCGCTGGTCAACCAGTTCGCGCGTCTGGCCCAGGGGATCCCCCAGCCAACAGCCACCTTCCGGGTTCCCCGAACCTTCGCCGATCAGTTGGCGCTCTCGCCGACCAGTGCCACCGCGACGATCGACCCCAATATTCGTCAGCCCTACATCCACCAGATCACATTTGGTATTTCCCGTGAGCTGGACGGATGGTTCCGCGATTTTGCGGTCGAAGCGCGGTATGTCAGCACCCTTGGGCGAGACCTCTGGCGCGGACAGGACTTCAACCAGACGAATGCGGGAACCAACCAAGCGTTCTTGGATGATTTCCGCCGTGCACGAAGCAATGGATTCCTCGCTCTCGCATCGACGGGGGCTTTCAATCCAAACTTCAATGCCTCGATCGCAGGCAGTCAGCAGTTGACCTTCCTACCCAATATCGGGGCGGCTGGGGCGACGGCGGGGTTGCTTAACAACGTCACGGTGCGCAACCTGATCCAGCAGGGTCAGCCGGCCGGCTTGGCCGACCTCTACGTCGCCAACCGAATCGGTGGTTCAGCGGCGGCCTTCCTCCCGAATCCGGGAATTTATGCCGCCAACATCACCTCGAATGGGGCGACGACCGACTACCACTCCTTCCAGTTCGAGGTTCGCCGACGACTGCGCAATGGGATCTTCGGTCAGTTCAACTACACCTTCAGCAAGGCGCTCGCCAACTCGGCGGGAACCTCGCAGGCGCGGTTTGAGCCTTTCCTCGACAATGCGCGTCCAGAGCTGGAGCGGACTCGCGCCGACTTCGACGTGACGCACATCATCAACAGCAACGTGCTCTATGAGCTTCCCTTCGGTCGTGGTAAGAAGTTCTTCGGAGGGGCCAATCGGGCTCTGGATGCGATCATCGGTGGCTGGCAGTTGAGCACCATCGTTCGCTGGCAGAGTGGTTCGCCAATCTCGATCCTCTCGCAGCGTGCGACCTTCAACCGCGGGGGACGTTCGGCCGGCAACCCGGCGACTTCGACCCTCACCAAGGAGCAGATCAGCGGGCTCTTCGGGATCCGGAAGCTGCCGAATGGTCAGGTCTTCTACATCGATCCGGCGGTGACCGATACGGCGACTGGCCGCGCGGTTGGAGCCGACAACCTCAACAATACCCCGGCCTTCACCGGACAGGTCTTCTTCAACCCCCTCAACGAACAGATCGGGCAGTTGCAGCGCCTCCAGTTCGATGGTCCTTCCGTCTTTGGAAACGACCTTTCAATCTTCAAGCGCTTCACAGTGACCGAGCGGATTCGGGCGGAACTTCGTGGAGATCTCTTCAACTTCATGAACACGCCGGTCTTCTTCTTCGGCGACCAGAGCATCAACAGCGCGCTCTTTGGTCGTGCGACGTCGACCTTTGCTCCCAGAGTCGTGCAGATCTCGGCCCGACTCACCTTCTAAAGGGGAGAGACAATTCAGTTGATTGGGGAGCCGCTTACCAGCGGCTCCCTTTTTTTGTCGTTGCTTGAAATGCTTGAGAGGATGGGACGGGGGGGGGAGGTCCTCAGTCCCCGGAAGCGGGCCGCCATTTGGCGAGGTAGCCCTGCCAGCGCTGACGAAGCTCCGTCCGGAGCGCGGCCCAGGTTCCAGGATCGGCGGGCTGTCCCTCAAAGTAGAAGGGGCAGATCGCTGGGGCAATCGCTCGTTGAACCTCGGCGAGGTCTTGCGGGTCGAGCGGATA
>JBMUAP010000030.1:0-13323 GCA_049454155.1 Blastocatellia bacterium | reverse complement strand
CGAGAGGAGCTGAGCGCGACGATCGTTGCGGGCCAATCCCGCTTCCTCTCCCTGCGTCAGGGGGGGGCGGTCCTTGAGGCGGTGCGGGTGGCCAGCGCCTTCTTCGGCAAGGGGCAGTTCATCGGAGCGGCGCTCGAATCCGCCGGCAAGGAGGGGACTTTCCGGCTGGAGCAGAAGCTGGACGCGGCCTACTACCAGCCCATCGACGTGCCACCGGCCGAGCGCCCCCTCTTCTGGGAGACGCACGATCGGGAACGGCGTGCACGTTCCCACGAGGCGCGGCTGGTGACCCGGATCGAGCTGCAGGAGGTCACCGGCGCAGAGGGGCGCGGCCTCGAGCTGTCGATCGACATCCAGGGGACAGAGCGGATTCCGATCGTCGTCGAGTGCTGGTTCCGCCCCGGTGGGAAGCTGCAAGCGGGCAAGGACGGAGCGGTCCTCACCGAGGCCAACGGGACGACCTTTCTCGTTTCGGGAACTGCGGAATACCAAGTGGGGGAATCGACCCTCCGGATTGGCCCCGGGCGGGCTGAACACCGGTGGGCCCAGCTCCGTGGGGCAGAGCCGCCCTTGACGGGGCTGATTCCCCTGACGCTGGCTGGCTGGACGCCCTTCACCCATCGGCTGCGAATTGTCGCTGCCTCCTGAAACGCGCATGCCACAGCCCGTTTCGTCTTTTACGGCTGCTTCCGCCCCCCCGCCGACCTTCGATTGTCGGATTGTTCTGGTCCGCCCGCGGGACCCGAACAACATTGGGGCGGCCGCCCGCGCGATGAAGAATTTTGGCTTGAGCGAGCTGACGGTCGTCAGCCCCTATCCGCCTGTCTGGGAGGAGGTGGTCTCGGCCGTCGGCGCGCTCGACCTGTTGAGACGGGCCCGCTTGACAGAGACACTCGCCGCGGCACTCGCCGATCGCACCCTCGTCATTGGGACGCTCGATCCGACTCGGGTCCAATTTCGCCAAGCGGTCGAGTCCCCCTCACAACTCTTTGCCGAACCAGAGATGGGGAGGGAACGGGTTGCCCTCGTCTTTGGGCCGGAGAAGAATGGACTGACCAACGACGACCTCAGCCACTGCCATCGCTGGATGAGCATCCCGACGCTTCCCGACTGCCCCTCGATGAACCTCGGACAAGCAGTCGCGATCTGTTGCTATGAATGGGGGCTCCAGTCGTCGAGGCCCTCGATCCTCCCTGCCGATCCGCCCGTCTCGCTGGCACCGCAAGCGACAGTCGAAGTTCTCTTGCAACGCGCCGTGCTCCTTCTCCGCAAGGTCGAGTTTCTTCTGCCGGTGAACGAGCCGGCGCTGATACGCCGTCTGCGACGCGCCCTCTTGCGCCACCGGTTGACTCGAGAGGAGGCCGAGCAGCTCTGTGCGGTCCTGTCCCATACCCTCCGCCAGCTTGACTCCAAGCCGGATTGACGTCCGAACCCTGCCGCGGCCTTTCTGACCCGATTCCTCCGGGATGTGGCGAGATGTGGTATGATTCACATTTTGCGCATGCCGCTGACCCATCCCCTGATTGAGGAGGGGGGGAGTGCGGCATCATCGATCGATAGCTCTGAGGTGGATGTACAGAATCGTATGAGTCAAACGCCAGATAAAGTGATCTTCTCGATGGTTGGGGTCAGCAAGTTTTATGACAAGCGCGCCGTCCTCAAAGACATTCACCTCGGGTTCTTCTACGGAGCCAAGATCGGTGTCCTCGGTCTCAACGGATCGGGAAAGAGCAGCCTCCTGCGGATCATCGCGGGGCTCGACCGGGAATACCAGGGCGAGGTTGTCCTCTCCCCCGGATACGCCATCGGGCTGCTCGAACAGGAGCCGATGCTCGACAACACCAAGACGGTCCGGGAAGTGGTTGAGGAGGGCGTGCAACCCGTCGTCGACCTGCTCCGCGAATATGATGAGATCAATGGCCGCTTCGCCGATCCCATGTCCGACGACGAGATGACGGCGCTGCTCGATCGCCAAGGAGAGGTCCAGGAGAAGCTCGAAGCGCTCGGTGGATGGGACCTCGACAGTCGCCTCGAGATGGCCATGGATGCCCTGCGCTGCCCCCCACCCGAAACTCCGATCGAGTTTCTCTCCGGGGGCGAACGGCGCCGCGTCGCTCTCTGTCGCCTCCTCCTCAAACAGCCGGAGATCCTCCTCCTCGACGAGCCGACCAACCACCTCGACGCGGAGACCGTCGCCTGGTTGGAGCATCACTTGCAGCAGTACCCCGGAACGGTCATCGCCGTCACTCACGACCGCTACTTTCTTGACAATGTCGCCGGCTGGATTCTGGAACTCGACCGGGGGCAGGGAATCCCCTGGAAGGGAAACTACTCCTCCTGGCTCGACCAGAAGCAGGAGCGGCTGCGACGCGAGGAGAAGGCGGAGAGCCAACGACAGAAGACCCTCCAACGCGAACTCGAATGGGTCCGCATGGCTCCCAAGGCCCGCCAAGCCAAGAGCAAGGCCCGCCTCCAATCCTATGAAACCCTCCTCACGCAAGAAGTCGACAAACAGGCCGCCGAGCTGGAACTCTACATCCCTCCCGGACCGCGCCTCGGGGACTTGGTCATCGAGGCCGACCACGTCACCAAAGCCTATGGTGCGAATGGCGAAAAGCTCCTCTTCGAGCAGCTCAGTTTTCGCCTGCCTCCGGGGGGCATCGTCGGTGTGGTTGGTCCCAATGGGGCCGGTAAGACAACCCTCTTCCGCTTGATCTCCGGCCAGGAGACCCCTGACGAGGGCCACTTCCGCGTCGGCGAGACCGTCCGGCTCGCCTATGTCGATCAGAGCCGCGATACCCTTCGCCCTGACGCCACCATCTGGGAAGAGATCTCCGATGGACAGGAGACCCTCCTCCTCGGCAATCGACAAGTCAACTCCCGCGCCTATGTCGCGCGCTTCAACTTCTCTGGATCCGATCAACAGAAGCGGGTCGGCTCCCTCTCCGGAGGCGAGCGCAACCGCGTCCACCTCGCCAAGACACTCAAGTCGGGCGCCAACGTCCTCCTCCTCGATGAGCCGACCAATGACCTTGATGTCAACACCATGCGGGCGCTCGAAGAGGCTCTCGAGAACTTCGCCGGGTGCGCCGTGGTCATTAGTCACGACCGCTGGTTCCTCGATCGGGTCGCGACGCACGTCCTCGCCTTTGAAGGAGAGAGTCGGGTCGTCTGGTTTGAAGGCAACTACACCGCCTACGAAGCCGATCGCCACGCGCGCCTCGGTTCTGTCGCCGATCAACCCCATCGGCTCAAATATCGGCAGCTGACCCGGGAGTAGGCCTGCTCTCTTCTGTCAAGGGAAATGTTTTTGCCTTCTTGATTCTCGTTAGGGAAAGGGATATCATCCGCCTTACGGTCAAGGTGGGTATTGCGCCCACCTTTTTTGTCAGGGAAATGCTTGCCGTCGATCTACCAAGAACAATAGGCAGGAGAAGCCAGGGGAGAAATGGCTGTCATCTCATCGGACCCCATGGCCTCGCAGGTTGGAACGAAGCATGAAACTGGACCCGCGGTTGTATCAGGTGATCGAAAAGGTTGCCGAACGGGAAGGGATCGAGTTGGTTCATGCCGAAATGGCTGGCGACAGGCGCCCGACGCTCAAGATCCTGATCGATAAACCCGGTGGCGTGACGATCGACGACTGTGCAACCATCAGTCAGAAACTCGGGCTGACCCTCGATGTCGAAGATCTGATTCCGCATCGTTACCTTCTGGAAGTCGCCTCGCCAGGACTCGATCGGGGGCTTTTCAGGGAAACGGACTACGAGCGGTTCGCCGGCCTTCCTGCGCATATTCGGCTCGATGCGCCACTGAATGGGCAGAAGATGTTTCACGGAACCCTCATCGGTCTTGACCGGTCAGTTGAGGTCTCCGCCATCCTCGAAGAGCCGAATGGATTGCGCCACCTGTTTCCCCTGGTCCGGATCGCCAAAGCTCACGTGGAGATTGAACCGTAGGACGAATAGGACTGATAGGACGAACAGGACTGATAGGACGAACAGGACTGATAGGACGAACAGGACTGATAGGATGGAGAGCACCAATAGAGAAATCTTGACCTATACCTCCGACAGGGCCTACGGGACCTATCCATTCCATCTCTCCTCTACAAAATCGCTATGAACGCACTAAGCTCGATTGCACAGAACATCGATTTCCTCAGCAAGGAAAAAAAGATCGATCCGCAGGTCATCATCGGCGCGATCGAGGATGCGGTCGTTACCGCCTCCCGCAAGCAGTTCAAGTCGAACGAGGATCTGCACGCACGGTATAACCCTGAAGCAGGGATCATCGAACTCTACGCCGTCAAGACAGTCGTGGAAGAGGTGACCGATCCTTCCCGGGAAATGACCGTCAGTGAGGCCAATGCGGAGGTGGGCGAAGGCGCGGAGGTTGGCGACATGCTCGAGTTGCCCCGGCCGATGGAGGAGCTCGGGCGGATCGCAGCCCAGACCGCCAAACAGATCATTCTTCAGAAGGTGCGCGAAGCCGAGCGCAATATGATCTACGATGAGTACATCGGTCGCGTTGGCGAACTCCTCAATGGCTTTGTCAAACGCTTCGAGGGGGGCAAGGTCATCATCGACCTTGGGGCCGGGATCGAGGCCATGATGCCAAAGTCCCAGCAATCGAAGATCGAAACCTTCTTGCAAGGGGAGCGGATCCGCGTTGTGGTCCACGATGTGCATCGCGAGGCCAAAGGGCCGCAGATCGAAGTCTCCCGAACCAGCCCGGAACTGCTCAAGCGCCTCTTCGAGATGGAGGTTCCGGAGATCTATGACGGTACCGTGCTCATCAAGGCGGCGGTCCGGGAGCCCGGAGACCGTGCCAAGATTGCCGTCGTCTCCAATGAGCGGGATGTGGACCCCGTCGGCGCCTGCGTCGGCATGAAGGGCTCGCGCGTTCAGTCGATCATTCGGGAGCTGCGTGGCGAGAAGATCGACATCATTGAGTGGTCGGAAGACCCGGCGATCTTTGCCGCCCATGCGCTCTCACCCGCCAAGGTCAGCCGTGTCACGGTCACCGACTTCGAGCATCGCAAGCTGCAGGTGACGGTCGAGAACGAGCAGCAGAGCCTGGCAATCGGCAAGCGTGGACAGAATGTCCGGCTCGCCGCCCGTCTGGTTGGTTGGGACATCGACATTCGAAGCGAAGAAGAGATGAAGCGGGAGATCGCTTCCCAGATGGAGCAGATGATCAGCGCGAGCGTGGTTCCGCTCTCGTCGATCGAGGGGATCTCGCTCAACGACTCGGCCATCCTCGCCGAGCACGGCATTGAGACGATCGAGCAACTGGCCGAATCGACCGTCGACGATATCTCTGAATGGCTCGACCTGAGCATCGATGACGCCCAGGATCTGCTCGAGATGGCGATTGCTATCACCGAAGCCCGTCGCCAACATGCCGAGCAGGAGACCTCGACGGAGGCCGACATCGTCGATGAGGGCGAGCTGGTCGAAGAGGGGGCTAACGATCCAGACCTGATCGAAGAAGACCAAGTCGAAGAAGACCAAGTCGAAGAAGACCAAGTCGAAGAAGACAAGGACGAAAATCAAGAGCGCGAAGCAACGGAAGAGCCTCATGTCTAGGCCTTTCCCGCACAATCCGCGCTTATCCAGTCCCTGGACAGTCAATTCTGGTTCGGGGATGGATCGGAGAAGATCCCGAGGCATAGTCGCGCTGAGGCTGCGATTGTAACTGTTCCTCACCAGAGGGCAGCGCCGGTGGGATCCGCAAACCGTTCCCCCAGCAGGGCGGTTGGTGAAGGCAGCGCTGTTCTTTCTGAAAGGTATCAATGGGGAACAAGGTTCGAATTTACGATTTAGCGAAGGAACTCAAACTGGAAAGCAAGAAGGTGCTTGATGACGCCCGAATGATGGGGGTCGACGTCAATGTCGCTTCAAACTCGGTGGATGACGTCATCGCGGCACGGATTCGTGAGAAGTACTATCCCAAGAAGGAACCAACCGCCGCCTCTCCCAGGGCACGGCTGATCAAGCATCCAGTGCCAACCCCTGCCCCTACACCTGAGTCGGTCCCAACCCCTGAAGGAGGTTGGGCGGCCCCCACCGCGCCAGCAATGGACACGGCACCAGTCAGTCCAAGTGTGGCGGAGACGACTGGGGGAGCAGGACTGGGCCTGGAGGAGAGGAAGGCGCCCACGACGCAAGTGCGCATCATCAAGCCACCAGCTCCTCCCCCGGTTCCCGTGCCAGCCGTGCAAGGACCCGACTCGGAGCAGGCAGAGGTGGCCAGCGGTGAAGGGAGTGTCCCGGTGGCAGTCGAACCGGCGGCTACACTGCAGGCGGAACCTGCCCCTTCCCCCACCGTCGAGTCGGTGCCTTCAGCCCAGCCTCCGGGTACGTCCCGCATTCTGACGAGGAAGTTGACCCCTCCCACCTCACGTCCGGGTGAACTGCAACCGTCGACGCAGGAGGCTCTACCACCGGCTGGAGAAGTGGCCATTGTCGAGGCTCCTCTGCCCGGCAGTGTGGAGGGAATGGCCGCGGCGGCCGATGTGGCTGGTGAGCAAGGGACAGTAGAACCCTCCTCGATTCCTCCCCCGGCGCCCAAAGCGCCAGAACCAACTCCCCAGGGAACGATCGTGCGTCGGCTGGCAACGCCGACTCGTCCGGCCCCGGTTCCGACAGTGGTCCCCCGAACCCGTCCTGCTCCCTCCACTGCACCAACGGGTCGTTTTGGACGCCAACCTGTCTCGCGCGAGGCGGGGCGCGACTCGGCCACAGCCCGTGGCGATCAAGGCAAAGGCGTTCATATTCTTCCTTCCGGGGCGCAGCAGGTCAAAGTCTATATTCCTCCGAAAGATCAACGCCCACAGGGACGCCATCAGAAACGCAAAGAGAAGGAGCAGGAGGGGCAACAGCGGCAAGCTCCCCGGCGAATCGCGCCCTATGCCCAGCCGGTCGATCGGCAGTTGCCGACAGAGCTTCGACCGTTGCGCCTCGTCGAAGGCAGCTCCGTGCGTGAGTTTGCCGAGAAGATTCAGGCCAAACCGCGCGACCTCGTTTCGCAGTTGATGCAGCGGGGAATCATGGCGACCATCAATCAGCCGATCAACCCGCAGCTCGCCGTCGAGATCGGAAAAGAGTACGGCTGGGAGGTGACCTACGGCGAATTTGAGGACATGCTGATCGAGTCCGAGTTCGAGATCACGCCGGAGTTCATGGAAGATACAGATCTGCGGGCCCCGGTCGTGACGGTCATGGGACACGTCGACCACGGGAAGACGAGTCTTCTCGACGCCATTCGATCGACGCGAGTGGCGGAAGGGGAGGCCGGCGGCATCACGCAGCACATTGGCGCCTACTCGGTCGAGGTACCCAACCCGGATCAGCCCGAGGCGTTGCGCCGCGTGGTCTTCCTTGATACGCCCGGACACGAGGCCTTCACGATGATGCGTGCTCGCGGGGCCCGCGTCACCGACATTGTCATTCTGGTCGTGGCGGCCGATGACGGTGTCATGCCCCAAACGGTCGAGGCGATCGAACACGCGCGCGCCGCAGGAGTTCCGATCATTGTGGCGATCAACAAGATCGACAAGCCCGATGCCAACCCGGATCGGGTTCGCAAGGAACTCGCCAATCGGGGATTGCTCTGGACCAGCTGGGGCGGGGACACGGAGATGGTCGAAGTCTCGGCCAAGAATCGGATCAACATCGAGGGGCTGTTGGAGATGATCCTCCTGACGGCCGACGTCATCGAACTCAAGGCCAATCCGCGTCGTCGCGCCACGGGGACAGTGCTCGAAGCGAAGCTCGATCGGGGACGCGGTGCCGTCGCGACGGTCCTCATTCAGAACGGATCCCTCCGGGTTGGTGAGCCATTCATCGTCGGAAACTTTTTTGGGAAAGTGCGCGCGTTGATGAACGACCGTGGAGAGCGGGTCGAGCAGGTCGGGCCGGCATCCCCGGTCGAAGTCCTTGGCTTGGAGGGAGTTCCCGCAGCTGGAGATCAGTTCCAAGTGGTCGATGAGATCTCCAAGGCGCAGCAGATCTCGGGCTATCGGCAATCCCACGCCCGGGCCGCTGCACTGGCCCGTTCCGCCGCACGTGGTCTCGACCAGTTGCGCCTCCAGATGGAGGCGGGTGCCGTCAAGGAACTGCTCGTCATTCTCAAGACGGACGTGCAAGGATCGGTCGAGGTGCTCAAAGACACCTTGCTCAAGCTCTCGACGGACAAGGTCAAAGTCCGGATCATCCGCTCCGGAGTGGGGGCGATCACCGAGTCCGACGTCCTGCTGGCCAGCGCCTCGCAGGCCACCGAGTCCGGTGCCGTGACCGTCATCATCGGCTTCAATGTCCGACCGGAGACTCGCGCCGAGGAGATTGCGCGACAGGAACAGGTCGATGTCCGTCTCCACTCGATCATTTACAAGGTCGAGGAAGAGATCCGCAGCGCAATGCTCGGATTGATGGACGCGACGACACGGGAGCAGGTCATCGGCAAGGCCGAGATTCGCGACATCATCCGCGTCCCGAAGATTGGCGCGATTGCCGGTTGCATGGTAACCAACGGCTACCTCAAGCGCGGCGCGCTCGCCCGGTTGATTCGCGACAATGTCGTCATCTTTGAGAGTCAGCTCGGCAGCCTCCGTCGCTTCAAGGAGGATGTCGCCGAGGTCCAGCAGGGCTACGAGTGCGGACTGACTGTCGAGCGATTCTCCGACTACAAGATCGGGGATATCGTCGAGGTCTACCTTACCGAGAAGGTGGCACCAACCCAGCTCTAACCTCTCGCGAAGCTTCCGTACCGTTTCCCTTGGAGGGGACCCGGTGCCGTCGCCGAGCCAAAGATCAAGTCCTGGGTTGAAGCGAGAGGATCAAGCGGGATGCAGTATCGACGGCACAAGATAGGCGAGCAGATCCGTGCGGAGATCAGCGCGATCTTTGCCCGTGAGTTGCGGGATGATCTGCCAGGCTTGGTGACAGTGACGAGCGTCGAGATGACGCCGGATCTGCGTCACGCCCGTGTCTCGATCAGCCTGTTTGGCTCTGTCGAGCAGCGATCGGCGGCGTTGGCGACGCTGGGGGAGTCCGTGCCCTTCATACGTCGACTGGTGGGGGCGCGGATCCGCCTGCGCCACACGCCGGAACTGACCTTTGTCGAGGACCGTTCGATCGAAGAAGGGGATCGAATGGTGACCCTCATCGAGGGAATCACGCGGGAATTGCCGGAAGATTAGTCGAGACGGGGGCGGCATGCTCGGACAGGTGATAGATCTGATTGAGAGGCACGACCGGTTCGCGATCACGTCGCATATCCGACCGGATGGCGACTCCCTCGGGTCCTCCCTCGCCCTCTGCTGGATCCTCAAAGGGCTTCAGAAAGAGGCGGAGGTGCTCATCTGTGATCAAGTTCCGCAGGCGTACACGCGACTCCCGGGGAGCGACCTGGTCCGGGTGGTCCAGGATCTCGACCGGTCCTACGATGCAGTCTTCGTCATCGAGTGCAGCGATGTGACCCGTCCGGGCTTGCCCAGCCTGAGTGACTATTTCGTCGTCAATATCGATCACCATTCGACGACCGCCCTCTTCGGAGACCTCAACTGGATCGACTCGACCGCTGCGGCGGTGGGAGAGATGATCTACAATTTGGCCAAGGCGATCGGGGTCCGGATCACGCCCGAGATTGCCGGTTGTGTCTATGCGGCCCTCCTCACCGATACCGGGTCGTTCCATTATTCTAATACGACACAACGACCGTTCAAGATTGCCAGTGAGATGGTCAAGCACGGGGCGCAGCCGGCAAAGCTCTCCCAGGCCATCTTCTACAACTATCCGTATTCAAGGATCCGGTTGATCGGCGCGGTTCTTTCGACGCTCCGTCGGGACGAGAGCGGACGGATTGCCTGGATTCAGATGACCCAAGAGATGATGCAAGGGGCGGAGGCCACCGAAGAGGATTCCGACAACATCATCAACTACCCGTTGACGATCGGGGACGTCGAAGCGGTGGCCTTCTTTCGGGAGGTGCAGCCTTCGACCTACCGGGTCAGCCTTCGCTCGAAGAACCGGGTCAATGTCTCGCGGGTCGCCGAGGCCTTTGGGGGAGGCGGGCACAGCAATGCTGCTGGATTCACCCTTGAGGAAGACTACGAACAACTCTGCGCGGATGTCATCGATCGATTGCGGATTGCTGTCGAGTCGGCTCCTCACCAGACCGCTCGCGAGATCAAACCGCGCTAACCCCTCCGAAAGGGAAGTGTCTCCTGCAACGATCAGGGCCCAGCTTCGGCCCAAGCCTGAGTGGGATTGGAGAGAACGAGTGTGCTTGGCTCCCCTTCCTCCGTCATTACTCACAGCAAAGAAGGTCGGGTCAACAAGCAATCAACGCCATAAGTGAAGACGTCATTACACCACCGAGACACAGAGGTCACAGAGAAGAATTTGAAAGAGGGGGAGCGGGTGAGATCAGATGCACCGCTGAGAAGGTCGGGTCAACAAGCAATCAACGCCAGAACTGAAGAGGTCATTGCACCACCAAGACACAGAGAACACCGAGAAGAAGATTGGGATGACTTTTGCTTCGGGGCAACGTACGGGTAAATGGTATCAGAAAGACAGAGAACACTGAGAAGAAGATTGAGACTCTGGTTTTGCCAACGAACGACGAACTTAGACAATCTCGGGTGGTCAGCATTAGACCGCAGGATACCTTGAAGTTCGTCAATGCCGTGAGTAGTTCCCCTTCCTCCGGTCGTTAGACCGTCAGGGACGGAGTGGGAAGAAGAGTGGGTCGCCAAGACAAAGGAAGATGCCGTTGCGGAAGGGAGAACCGAAGAAGATGACCGTGGGGAGAGTTGGGACGATCCCGACGCTGCTGCTGCTGGGAGGGCTTCTCTGGCTGACGGGATGCCGCGGAGGGGCAACGGATCCGCTCGGAATCTGGCGGGGGACGGTGACCAACCCCTCTGGAGAAGAGGTCGTCTTCACGCTGGAGGTGACCCGACAAGGGGACCAATTGAGGGGGGCCTTTCTCAATGGGGAAGACAGAACCCTCTCGACTGGCGCGAGCTGGGATGGACAGACGCTGACCCTCCTCTTCGATTACTACGATGGCCGATTGACCGCGCGCCTCGACCAGAATCGCCTGGAGGGCGAATACACGCGGCAATGGCAGCGCCAACAGTTGCGCCGACTTCTCCGGGGGGAGCGTCTTGCCGCAGAGGCGGTTCCTCGTTCCGTCAGCGAGGCCAAGGGCCCGCTGAGCGGCGAGTGGGTGCTCGCCGTTGGTGAGCCGCCGGCGCAGCGTTACTGGCGCGCCACCTTTCGGCATGACGGTGAGCGAGTCGACGGAACGTTCATCCCAGTGAGTGGAGATTGGGGCCAGCTGACGGGGCGCTTCGATGGGGTGCGACTGGTTCTCAACCGCTTTGATGGCATCAATGGCCGGGTCTTCCAGGCGACCCTGCGACCCGATGGCCGACTGGAGGGGCGCATCGACCTCGGGCTCTTCGATCCCCAACGTCCCGTCATCGCTGAGCGGTTGGGGGAGGCCAATCGGGAGATGGTCGCGACGCTGCCCGATCCGGACACCTACACCCATCTTCGCAATCCAGAGGAGCCTTTTCGCTTCGCCTTTCCGGATCTGGGGGGACAGCTCGTCTCCTCGACCGACCCGCGATTCCAAGGCAAAGTGATCGTCCTCTCGATTACCGGCAGCTGGTGTCCCAACTGCCACGAGGAGTCCCCGCTGCTCCAGACCTACTACGATCGCTACCGGGACCAGGGAATGGAGGTCGTCGCCCTCGCCTTTGAGTACACCGGAGACCCGGTACGGGATACGGAGCAACTGCGCATCTTCGCGCGTCGTCACCAGCTGACCTACCCGATCCTCCTCGCCGGGACGACAGAGGAGGGAGAGATCGCGCGGAAATTACCCCAACTGGTCAACTTTGGCGCGTATCCCACGACGATCTTTGTTGGGCGGGATGGCACGGTCAAGCGGATCCATACCGGGTTTGAGGGAAGGGCCACCGGGGACCGCCACGTCCGATTGAAGGCGGAGTACGAATCTTTCATCCAGCAGTTGCTGGCCGAGTCACCGCCGGCTGCCGGGTAGGAGTCCCCGGTAGATGCGGTGATCAGGGTGGGGCAATGACGTCGAGCTGACCACTCTGGCCTCGTCTGGCTTTTCGAAATCCTGAACCGAATCTTTTTTGGGAGGAGAGCATCACCATGGCTGAGAAGATCAACCGAAGAGAGTTTATGCGTCAAAGTGCCGTCACCGGGGCGGTGATCGGAGCGGGGACGACGACGGGGCGGGCAAGTGTCCGCCGGGAGCAGCGACCGGGAAGTCCCAATGACCGGATCACACTCGGCTTCATCGGAGTGGGAGCCCGGGCCCATCAGGTGATGGATGACGTGTTGGGCATGCCCGGATTCGAGGTTGTGGGCCTGTGCGACGCCTATCAAGGGCGGATTCAACGGGCTGTCGAGCGGACGGGAAACCGCGCCAAGGTCTACCGGGATCACAACGAGCTGCTGGCTGCGCCGGGAATTGATGCCGTCTACATCGGAACGCCTGACCATTGGCATAAGGATCACGCCATTGCGGCACTCAAGGCGGGCAAGGATATCTATCTTGAGAAACCTCTCGCCTACACCGTTGCCGAGGGCTTGGAGATCATCGAGGCGGTCAAGAAGTACGGGCGCATTCTGCAGGTAGGCAGTCAGAACATCAGCTCCCCGCTCCAGGCGAAGGCACGAGAGATCATCGCCTCCGGTCGGCTGGGGCAGATCACCATGATCCGGGCCAGCGTCAATCGGAACTCTGCCGGCGGCGCGTGGGTCTATCCGATTCCGCCCGATGCCAACGAGCAGACCGTCAACTGGCCGATGTTTCTCGGGTCGGCGCCCAAGCGAGCCTTCAGCCTCGAACGGTTCTTCCGTTGGCGCTGCTTCCAGGACTACTCGGGTGGGATGGCGACGGATCTCTTTGTTCACCTGATGACGACGATCCACTACATCATGAAAGCCCAGGCACCGGAGATGGTCATGGCGTCCAGCTCACTCTATCGCTGGAAGGATGGCCGCGACACGGGCGATACGATCAATGCGATTCTGCAGTACCCGGAAGGCTTTACCGTCAACCTCAGCGGGACGTTCAACAACCAGTCGGCTGGCGAGCAAGGGTTCCAGATTCTCGGGACGGAAGGGGCGATGACCCTCGGCCGTCGAATGACGATCGTCTCGGAGAGCGGCGGAGATGACAATGGGTGGATTGTCGATTCCTGGCCGAGCGAACTGCGGAAGGCCTACTATCGGGATCCCAAGGTGATCGCCAAGGAGCGCCCGGGGC
>JBMUAP010000029.1:0-13360 GCA_049454155.1 Blastocatellia bacterium | reverse complement strand
ATGCGCGGGCGGCGCTGGCCCTGCTGCGACGCGCCGTGGAACTCGATCCACGAAACGCCGATGCCTGGTTTCAGTTGGCGCGGGCGCACCAGCGGGTTGGCGATCGGGCAGCGGCGCAGGCCGCACTGGAGCAGTACGAAAAGCACAAATGACCACAAATCGTGGGGAGTCTGACAACAGGGAGGGATCCACAGATGAGCAGCAGTAACCAGCAGCGCAGGACCTGGAGGTCGATTCTTTTGGCGGTCAGTGGGGCGGTGGGGACACTCTGCCTCCTCTGGCTGATCGCGGGGGGACAGGGGCTGACGGAGGGGATGTTGGCTGCAGTGGCGCCTACGGAGCCGTCTCCAATGGGACAGGGAGCCGAGGGGCGCGACTGGCGTCCGCTCTTCAATGGGCAGAACCTCGACGGGTGGGACGTCAAGATTCGGGGCTACGCGCTCAATGAGAATTTTGGCAACACCTTCCGGGTGGAGAATGGAATGCTGGCGGTGGGGTACGAGGGGTATGACCAGTACCGGGAGCGGTTCGGGCATATTTTTTACCGAGAGAAGTTCTCGCACTACATCATCGCCGTCGAGTACCGCTTCGTTGGGGAACAGGTGCCAGGGGGGCCGGGTTGGGCGACGCGGAATAGCGGGATCATGGTCCACTCGCAGTCGGCGGCGAGCATGGGGCTCGACCAGGACTTTCCGATCTCGATCGAGGTCCAGCTTCTCGGCGGGCTCGGCAAGGGGGCGCGATCGACGGCCAACCTCTGCACGCCCGGGACGAATGTCGTCATGGGCGGCAAGCTCTTCACGCCGCATTGTCTCAATTCGAGTTCGCAGACCTACGAGGGGGACCGCTGGGTGCGGGCGGAGGCGGTGGTTCTGGGGGATCAGGAGGTTCGCCACGTTGTCGAGGGAGAGACGGTCCTCGTCTATCAGCAGCCACAGATCGGGGGAGGCAATGTCATGGGGCATGATCCGGCGATCAAGGTCGATGGGAAGCTGCTCCACGAAGGGTACATCTCCCTGCAGAGCGAGAGCCACCCGATCCAGTTTCGCAAGGTGGAGCTGCTCTCGCTGATCGGGTGCAAGGACCCGAAGGCGACCAACTTCAAGTCGTACTACGTCGAGCCAGACAACCGGCAGTGCCGGTACGGGAGCCCTCGCTGATCGGGGGCAGGGAGGGGGTCTGATGGGTGAGGCGAGGGGAGGACAGTCGCCCTGGGGATGGCTCGAGGCGGCGGGCCAGCGGGGCCTCTTCTGGGGGACGGCTGGGCTCTCAGTCTTGGTCCTGATGGCGTTGAATCTGCAGGGAAGGCCGCTCGTGACGGAGCAAGCACCGGCCGGCATCGTCAGCTTCGAGCTGGTCGGGAGCGTCGAAGGTGCAACGGCGATGTTGGCGGAGTGGGGCGAGCAAGGTCGGGTGGTCGCGGGGATCAACCTCGGGCTCGACTATCTCTTCCTGGTGGTCTATCCGATCGCCCTGGGGCTGGGATGCCTGCGGATCGCGAGGCACTGTCAGCGGTTGGGGGGGAAGGGGCGGTGGATGGCCTCGTTGGCCGGACCGTTGGCCTGGGGGGCTCTCCTCGCGGGTGGTCTTGACGCGATCGAGAACACCGCCTTGATCCAAGTCCTGCTCGGGGCGACCGATCTGGTGTGGCCACAGTTGGCACGGTGGATGGCCCTCCCCAAGTTTGCGTTGGTACTCCTCTGCCTGCTCTACCTGCTGGCGGGAGTCGTGCTGGCGGGGATCGGGATGGGGAAGAAGGCCGAGTAGCAATAGGGGTTCGCCAAGAGCAGAGGCAGGAACGCATGTCGATGTTGTTGCAGACACCGAGGGTGACGTGTTGGGAAGCGGAGCGGCTCCTGCGGGAGCGGTATGGAATCGAGGCGGCGGTCGATCCACTGCCGAGCGATCGTGACCAGAACTTTCGGGTCTCGGTCGAGGGCACGGCCCGCTACGTCCTGAAGATTGCGAACGGGTTGGAGACTCGGGCCGTGCTCGAGGCCCAGCAGGCAGTGATGGCCCACCTGGGGGAGTCGGGGGATCCGTTTGGGATCACTCCGCGGGTCTGTCCGACCCTGGCTGGGGAGGGGCTCTGCGAGGTGACGCTGCCGGCACTTCCAACAGGCAGTGGGGAGGCCCGAGTTCACCTTGTCTGGCTGATCACCTTTCTGCCGGGGCGGCCGCTGGGAGAGGTGCGCCATCACCCGGATGGGCTCCTCACCGATCTGGGATGTCGGCTGGGAGAGCTCGATCGGCGCTTGGCCGATTTCGACCATCCGGCGATCCATCGGGAGTTGCACTGGGATTTGGCGAGGGGCAGGGAGGTGGTCGAGCGCCATCGCGGGCTGGTCGAGGATCCACTACTGCGGGAGTGGATCGACGAAACGTTGCGCCAGTTTGCGACTGAGACCGAGCCCCTCCTGGGCCAGCTGCGGCGTAGTGCGATCCACAATGACCTCAATGACTACAATCTGCTGGTGACGGATGACAGGCTGTTTCCCACCTCCGACGATCGGGTCGTCGGAATCGTCGATTTCGGAGATCTGCTGGTGAGCTTCACGGTGGGGGATCTGGCGATCGCGCTGGCCTACGTCATGCTGGGCAAGTCCGATCCGCTGGTGGCGGCCTGCCGGGTGGTTGCGGCCTACCACGAGGCCTATCCGTTGACGGAGGCGGAGCTGAGCGCGCTCTATGGGTTGATCCAGTTGCGACTCTGCACGAGTGTCGTGCTGGCGGCGGAGCAATCACGACATCGTCCCGACGACCCCTACCTTCGGATCAGCCAAGAGCCCATTCGGCGGTTGCTTCCCCGGTTGAAGGGGATTCCCTGGGGGGTGGCTGGGGCGATGTTGCGGGCGGCGGCGGGACTGCCCCCCGTGCCGAAAGCGGAGAGTCTCGCCGCATGGCTCGAGCAGCCGGAGCGGACCCTGGCCCCGGTGGTGGGCATCGACTGGGAGCAGGATCGGTGGATGGTGCTCGACCTCGGCGTGGCCAGTCCGCTGATCGAGGGGGACCCACAGCTGCTCGAGGTCGACTCGCTCTCCCGGCGAATCGCTGCGGAGATTGCCCGGGAAGGGGCGGTCCTCGCGGTGGGACGCTATCAAGAGGCCCGGTTGCTCTACACGTCAAGCCTCTTTGCCAGCGCGTCCGAAGAGGAGGGAGAGTGGGCAGAGCGGCGGACGGTGCACCTCGGGATCGACCTCTTTCTTCCGGCTGGGACGGCAGTCTACGCGCCACTGGCGGGGCGGGTCGTCGTCGCACACGATAACCGGGCCGCGCTTGATTACGGCCCGGTCCTGATTCTGGAGCACGAAGGGCCCGACGGAGATCCCTTTTACACCCTCTATGGCCATCTCTCCCGGGAATCGCTTTCGAAGGGACCGGTCGGGCGCAAGGTGGAGGCAGGAGAGCAGATCGGGACGATTGGGGCGTCCGAGGTCAATGGCGGGTGGCCTCCCCACCTCCACTTTCAGGTGATCCTCGACCTGCTGGGGCTGGGGGCGGACTTCCCTGGGGTCTGCCGCGCCAGTCAGCGTGCCGTCTGGGGGGCGTTCAGTCCCGACCCGAGTCGGCTGCTCGGACTGCCAGCGGCGGCGCAGCCCCTGCCCGAGCCGACCAAAGAGGAGACCCTCGCGCAGCGGCACCGCCGCTTTGGCGGCAACTTGCGCCTCGGCTACCGCGAGCCGCTCAAGATCGTCCGCGGATGGATGCAGTCGCTCTACGATGAGACAGGACGGGTCTTCCTCGACGCCTACAACAACGTGCCCCACGTTGGCCACTGCCATCCACGGGTTGTTGAGGCGGGGCGGCGTCAGATGGGGATCCTCAACACCAACACGCGCTATCTTCACGACCTGCTCAATCGGTATGCCGAGCGGCTCGCGGCGACGCTGCCAGAGGGGCTCGACGTTTGCTACTTTGTCAATTCGGCGAGCGAGGCGAATGAGCTGGCGTTGCGCCTGGTCCGGGCCGCTACCGGTCGGCGGGATCTGATCGTACTCGAGGCCGCCTACCACGGGCACACGACGAGCCTCATCGACATCAGCCCGTACAAGCACGCCGGCCCTGGCGGGGAGGGGCCCCCACCTTGGGTCCACGCCGTGCCGATTCCGGATCTCTACCGCGGCCCGTACCGGGCGGACGACCCGGAGGCGGTCCAGGGCTATCTGACCTCTGTCGAGGAGACGATCGAGCGGATCCAGCGCCAAGGGCGCGGGGTGGGAGGCTTCATTGCCGAGACCTGTCCGAGCGTCGGGGGGCAGATCTTCCTGCCCCCTGGATACCTCTCCGGCGTCTATCGGGCGGTCCGCGACGCGGGTGGTGTCTGCATTGCCGATGAGGTGCAGACGGGCTATGGGCGGATTGGCAGCTCATTCTGGGCCTTCGAGGAGCACGGAGTTGTCCCCGATCTGGTCGTGCTGGGCAAGCCGATCGGGAATGGCCATCCAATCGGGGCGGTGGTGACGACCCGCGCCATCGCGGACGCCTTCGACAATGGCATGGAGTTCTTCAGCACGTTTGGGGGCAACCCGGTCTCGTGCGCGATCGGTCTGGCGGTGCTCGATGTCATGGAGGAGGAGCAATGGCAGGCCCACGCCCTGCAGGTCGGCCAGCAACTCCTCGCGGGGCTTCGTCCGTTGGTTGGCCGGTTCCCCCTGGTCGGAGATGTGCGCGGCTCCGGGCTCTTCCTTGGGGTCGAGTTGGTTCACGACGCCCAGCGACGAACGCCAGCCCCTGAGGAGACGACCTGGATCGTCAACCGGATGCGCGACGAGGGGATCCTGCTCGGTTCGGATGGGCCTTCTCATAATGTCCTCAAGATTCGTCCGCCGATGCCCTTTTCCAGGGAAGACGCCACCCGGTTGGTCCACACTCTGTCGCGCGTGCTGGAGGAGTGCTCCGGCTGAAACGCGGATTTCGGTTCTGTCCGCAAGAGGCCAAATCGAGAGATGAACGGGAGGGATCGCTTGAACATACGACAACTGCCGCGGATCGACCTTGGCTGCTTGCGGGGCAGCCTTCTGCTCGGGCTCTGGCTTCTCCTGACGGTACTGGTCGAGGCACAGACCCCGCGACGAGAGGTGGAGAGTGCCCTGGAGATCTATGATCTCAAGACCGGGCAGCGACAGCTCATCCATCGGGAAGCAGGCCGTTTTGAAGCACCCAACTGGACGAAGGATGGCCAATTTCTGCTGATCAATCGGCAGGGCAAGCTCTACCGGCTCCCCGTCAAGGGAGGGAGTCCACAAGAGATTCCGACCGGATCCGCCAACCAGTTGAACAACGATCACGGAATCTCTCCGGATGGGACAATGCTGGCGATCAGCCACAACAATCGCGAGATCGCCCCCCGCGACAACTCTGCCATCTACGTCGTCCCTATCGAAGGAGGGACTCCTCGCCTCGTCACGACCCAGGTACCTTCCTACTGGCACGGCTGGTCCCCGGATGGAAAACTCCTCGCCTATGTTGCCAAACGAAAGGGAGACTTCAACATCTTCACGATTCCAGTGGAAGGCGGAGAGGAACGGCAGTTGACGAGCGCGCCGGGGCTCGACGATGGCCCCGACTACACGCCTGATGGGCGGTACATCTACTTCAACTCGGTGCGAAGCGGCAAGATGCAGATCTGGCGGATGAAGGCGGATGGGAGCGAGCAGACCCAGGTGACAGACGATGGCCTCAACAATTGGTTTCCCCACCCGTCACCGGATGGGAAGCGGATCGTCTTTCTCAGCTACCTCGAGCCGATCGATCCGGCGGCCCACCCGGCCAACCAGCCGGTCGCGCTGCGCTTGCTCGATCTGGCGACGGGAGAGGTACGGGAACTCTGCCGCTTGATGGGCGGACAGGGAACGATCAATGTACCGAGCTGGTCGCCGGATGGTCAGCGGTTCGCGTTTGTCTCGTATCGTTGGCTGTCTCCGGACCCGACCACGCGCTGAGAGCCAGCAGCCGATCGGCGAGCAGGGGCTCCTCCTCCGGATGAACGGTACGCAGGTCGAGAAGGAGGTGATCCCCCTCGATACGCCCAATGATCGGCGGGGTCTGCTGGCGAAGCCACGTCTCCAGCTCAGCCGCCGAAAGGGTTGGGTGCGCCACGCGGACGAGGACACTTGGGAGCTGGACCTCCGGGGCAGAGCCGCCGCCGACGACGGAGCTCCCGTCGACCGCCTCGAGGCGGAGCGGCAGGATGTTCGCGGCTGTCCGGTCGAGGAATCTCGTCACGCGCTCCGCTGTCTCCCCCCGCGTCGCGTGGAGCGCGGCCAGCGCGGGAATCTCCTCGCGTGCCGTGCCGCGGAGGTAGGACGCGACGGTCGCTTCCAGGGCGGCATAGGTCAGCTTGTCGACGCGCAGGGCCCGCATCAGCGGGTTGCTTTTGATTCGTTGCAGGTGGGACGCCTCGCCGACAATGATTCCACATTGCGGACCGCCGAGCAGCTTGTCCCCGCTGAAGGCGACGACGGAGACCCCGGCCGCGAGAGACTCGGCGGCGGTCGGTTCTTCCGGGATGCCAATCGGGCGAAGGTCGACGAGGCTGCCACTCCCCAAGTCATCGAAGAGCGGAATCTGGTGCGCGCGGGCGAGTGCCGCCAGTTCGCTCAACTCGGGTTTGCGCGTGAAGCCGACGATACGGTAGTTGGAGGGGTGTACCCGCAAGATCAGCTTGGTCTCCGGGGTGATCGCCGCCTCATAGTCGCTGAGGCGTGTCCGGTTGGTGGTGCCAACCTCGCGCAGGCGAGCCCCGGACTTGGCGATGACGTCCGGGATCCGGAAAGAGCCGCCAATCTCGACCAGCTCCCCACGCGAGATGATCACCTCGCCCCCCTCCGCCAGCGCGTTGAGGGTCAGCAGGACCGCAGCAGCGCAATTGTTGACAACGGCGGCGGCGGGAGCGGAGAGCAGATCGCCGAGCATCGCTTCGAGCCCGGTTCCGCGCTTGCCACGCTTGCCGGAGGCCAGGTCATATTCGAGGTTGCAGTAGCCAGAGGCCACTTCGCGGATGGCCTCGATCGCGACAGGCGCGAGGGGAGCACGCCCGAGGTTGGTATGGAGGACGACGCCGGTGGCGTTGATGACGCGCTGGGTTCGCCGTCGTGTCTGGACGCCGAGGCGGTGGTGCAGTCGGACGAGGACCTCCTCGCGGATCACCTCCGGCGGACCCGGCAGCGTGCCCTGCTCCAACCAGCTCCGCCGCAGGTCGGCGAGCACTTCGCGCAGGCGATCGCGCACCTGATCCCGCCCGCTCCGCCCGATCGCCTCCTCCAAGGCGGGCAGGCGCAGCAGCTGATCGACCGAGGGGAGGGCTCGCAGGATCTCCTGGCGGTTCATCAGTTGACTCAAGGTCTGTCTCCCTTCCACAGTCACAGAGGGGGCGAAGGCGGAGCGGTGTTACTTGGCCGTCTCCCGCGGCAGGATCTTCCGGGTCAGTTCGAGGATCTGCTGGTGGATGGTCCCATTGCTCGCGACAATGCCCCGCAGGTTGCGTACCCCTTGCCCGAGATAGTCGAGGGGGGCCCCCTCAAGATCGGTAATCGTCCCGCCAGCTTCCCGAAGAATCGCTTCCGGGGCACAGGTGTCCCAGAGGTTGGTCTGCTGCGCGGGGTGAAGGTAGAGGTGCGCCCGGCCCTCGGCGAGCATCCCCATCTTCAATCCAACGCTGCCGGATTGAACGATGTTGGGAATGCCGAGGCGGGCCATGATCTCGTTGACGACGGGGCTGTTGTGGGAGCGGCTCATCGCCGATGACATCCGCGCGGGCAGGCGTTCGGAGTCGACCTGCAGTCGCTTGGTCGACCACGCCTCCTCGACGAACGCTCCTCGCCCGACAGTCGAGAAGAAGAGCCGGTCGACGGCCGCATGGTAGACCACCCCGAGCTGGGGGACCCCGGCGATCGTCAGACCGATCTGGACGGAGAACTCAGGAATCCGCTCGATGAACTGCTTGGTCCCGTCCATCGGGTCGATCATCCAGACCCGGTCGTGCGTCAGGCGCGAGCCATCGTCCGGGGCCTCTTCCGAGAGGATCCCATCCCCGGGGAAGAGGCGGGAGAGGCCGTCGACAAGGTGCCGGTTGGCGGCGCGGTCGGCCGCTGTCACCGGGTCGTCCTCCCCTTTCCATTCGACCGTCGTCGGTTGCTGGTAGTACTCGAGGAGAATCTGTCCGGCTTCCCGCGCCAGCCTCCGCGCTACCTCAATCTCAAGTTCCAGGGGTGGCGTGATCATGATAATACCAAGTGCCTCGCTGCTGCTGGGAGCGGGGGGACGTGTCGTCGATCGAGGCCGGGCCCTCCCGTACCCATCATCGGCGACTTGGCCGACTCCCCGCGTAAATTGCCAGTCTACTCCAATCCATTGCAAAGCAAAAATCACCGCTCTCCGTACCTTCCGATTGCACGAATGGGAGCGAGTGAGAAGGCCTGATTGACAATCGTGCGGGGCCCATTCAATATTCGACTTTAAGTCCGTTCGGTCTGCCAAGAGAGGCGAATGAGGTTCGCGAATGAGATTTTACGATATCACCGTCCCGATCTCGAACCATCTTCCCGTCTATCCGGGCGACCTGCCGGTCAAGGTCACGCCGGTCCAATCGTTCGAGGCGGGCGATGGCGTCTCGGTCTCCCATCTCAGTTTGACGACCCACATTGGAACCCACATCGATCCCCCCGCCCATTTCCTCCGCGGGGGGCGAACGATCGACCAGTTGTCCCTGCCCAGCCTCATCGGACCCTGCCGAGTGATCGAGACAGGGGAGGTCGATGTCATCGATGCCGCTTGGTTGGCGAAGGCCTCTTGGGAGGGCATCTCCCGCCTCCTCTTCAAGACGAAGAATGGCCGATTCTGGCCGGCGGACCCAACCTTTCACCGGGAATATGTCCATCTGGAAGCCGACGCGGCGCGTCTGCTCGTCGAGCGGGGGGTCTGCCTGGTGGGCATCGATTACCTCTCGGTTGAGAAGTTCGACTTCGAGGAGCCGGTGACCCACCGGACGCTGCTCGCCGGTGATGTCGTCATCGTCGAGGGGCTCGATCTGCGCGAAGTCCCGGCTGGCGACTACGACCTCTTCTGCCTGCCGCTGCGGATCGAAGGCGGAGATGGCGCGCCAGCCCGGGTCGTCCTTCGCCAGCCCTGAGTTTTCGTAACTACTCACGGAGAGGAAGATCAGAAAGTGGACCAGGTCAACCAGCGACCAACGTCAGAACGGAAGAATTCATTCCACCACCGAGTCACAGAGATCACAGAGAAGAAGATTCGGACGATCTGTGCTACGTAGTAAAGTTCGAGTAAATGGCATCAGAGACAGAGAGATCACTGAGAAGAAGATAGGACCGCTTGCAGTTTATTGATGCCGTGAGTAGTTACGATTTTTCCTGGGGAGAGAATCGGTCCTCGATCGTCGACCCTCTCGCCCCTCTTCTTCACGACGATCAGAGAATCACAAAGGAGTTGTCTTGGCCATTCCAAACGCGCTCGAGCAAACCCTCAGCAATTGGGAGCGAATCCACAAACAGACGCTGCGCCTGATGAAGGTGGCGCCGGATGACCAGTATGACTGGAGACCGACCGACTCGGCGATGACGCTTGGGGGATTGATGAACCACCTCTATCAAGCGGAGATAGGCTTGGCCGACGCGGTGGTGAGTGGCACCTATCCGTCGGAGTTTCCAAGCTATAGCAACACGGCTGAGCTGTTGGCCGCTTATGGGGCCTCGCATGCCGCGGCGATCGAAAGGGTGCGGGCGCTCCCCGCAGAGGCGTGGGAAGAGACGATCACCCCCTTTGGTCCACAATCGACCATGCCACGACTGGCCCTGCTGACGCTCGCACTGGAGCACGAGATCCACCATCGCGGTCAGCTCTATGTCTATCTCCGGATGCTGGGGTGCGAGGTTCCCGCCCTTTTTGGGTGAGGGGCGAGGGACGAGGGACGAGGGGTGAGGAGGAGCAGCAAGTGCAGCAGAAGCGACCATCGCCAGAGAAGCCCCGCCTGCAACCGGGGTATCGCGAGCGGGTCTATGCCCTGGTCCTGCGGATTCCTGTGGGGCGCGTCGTGGGCTACGGTCAGCTCGCTCGTCTCTTGGGAGAGGGGTACGATGCCCGGGCGATTGGCAATGTCATGCACGCGACACCGCAGGATGAGCGGCAGATCCCCTGGCATCGGGTCATCAACGCACAAGGGGGCTGCTCGACGGCTGGCCTGACCCAACCGCCTGACCTTCAGCAACGACTCCTCGAGATGGAGGGCATCCGGTTCGATGAGAAGGGGCGTTGTCGCATCGACGACTATCGCTGGTCTCCCCCGGAAGAGGACCTCGATCAACTGGACGGTGGCTGGGGCAAGGACCGGTGACCCGCAAGGGAAGAACAGGAGGCATTGGCATGCGTCGATCTATCTGGTGGGGAACAGGGCGGTGGTGGCGGCAGGCGTTCGTTCTCGTCGTCGTTCTCCTCTGGTTGCCTCCCTCTGTCGCTCCATCCAAAGGAGGGAGTCGAGCTGAGGTGGAGACCGGCAAATCCCGCCGATCCGCAGGGGGAGCGGCCCCGGTGACTTTTCGTTTGGTTCCGCAGGAGAGCCGCTTCTGGATCCGTGTCGCCAAGGCGGGGGCCCTCCGCTTTCTCGCCCATGACCACACGATGGGGGTCAAATCGTTCCGCGGCGAGGTGACGATCCCGGACGATCGCTACACCGAGGCCCGTCTCGAATTGGACGTTGACGCCGCCTCGATCGTCGTCCTCGACGAGAAGGTCAAGGAGAGCGATCGCGCCAAGATCACCCGCTCGATGCACGACGAGGTCCTCCAGTCAGCCCGCTATCCCCTCATCCGGTTTCGCTCGCGCGAGGTCAGCCTGCGACCTGCCCGCAAAGAGAATCAGGTCGAGGTGGAGGTGACCGGAGCGCTGACCCTGCGCGGTGTCACTCGCGACATTCGCCTGCCTGTGACGGTGACCCGGACTCCGCGGGAGTTGCGGGCCGTCGGATCCTACCCCCTCACCCAGACTGAGTTTGGGATTGCCCCCTACTCGACGGCAGGGGGGACCATTCGCGTCAAGGATGTCGTGGTCCTCGAATATCAACTGGTGGCACGATCGTAGCGGCTGAGATCGGGTAAGAGACGAGTTACCTCCTCACGATGAGGAAGTGATGATTGCACCACAGAGCCACAGAGATCACCGAGAAGAAGATTGGACCCCTTGAAGTTCATTGATGCCAAGAGCAGTTACGAGAGGAGAACGGATGGCGCAAGCAACGATCGGAGACTCCCCTGGCGTGATCGAGATTGTCAGTCCGGCGACGTTGGAGCGGGTCGGTGCGGTTCCAGTCTCGACCCCGGCCGAGGTGGTGGCGGCGGCTGAGCGGGCCCGCGCAGCTTTTCAAGCGTGGCGGGCAGTGCCGCCCACACGGCGTGCCGAGGTCCTGTTGGCGGCGCGCAACGCCTTTCTGGCCCATCGCGAAGAGTTGGTCGAACTGCTCTGCCGGGAGAACGGCAAGCCGCGGATGGAGGCCCAGACGGAGTTGGCCTATGTCTGCGACATGCTGACCTTCTATGCACGCCGGGGGCGCAAGTTTCTTCGCCCACATCGGATCACTCCCCACATGCTGGTGACGAAGCGCGTCACCGTCCATTACCAGCCGCGCGGCGTGATCGGCTTCATCACCCCGTGGAACTTCCCGTTGATTCTGACGGTGGGAGAGGCGATTCCAGCCCTCATGGCTGGGAACGCGGTGCTGATCAAGCCATCGGAATGGACACCACTCATTGCGCAGCGCGGGGTGGAGATCCTGCAAGCACACCTGCGCGAGCAGGGCTACCCTGCGGAATTGGTGCAGGTGGTGCATGGTTATGGGGAGGTCGGAGCAACCCTCATCGACCAGGTCGACATGATCTCCTTCACCGGCAGCACGGCGACGGGGCGCAAGGTTGCGGAACGGGCAGCTAGCCGGCTGATCCCGGTCAGTCTTGAGCTGGGGGGGAACGACCCGATGGTCGTCTTGCGCGATGCCGATCTTGAACGGGCGGCCAACGCTGCCGTCTGGGGGGCCTTCACCAATGCGGGGCAGGTCTGCATCTCCGTCGAGCGGGTCTATGTCGAGGAACCCGTTGCCGACCGCTTCATCGAGATGGTTGTCGAGCGGACGCGCGCCCTCCGTCAGGGAGAGGATGCGGAGGAGGAGGCAGGGGACCGCCGAGTCGATGTTGGCGCCATGACCTTCCCACGGCAGATCGAGACGGTCACTGCCCACGTCGAAGATGCGCGACAGCGCGGAGCGGCCGTTCTGACGGGGGGCCGTCTCCACCCAGGGCTCCCCGGACGGTTCTATGAGCCGACCGTCTTGACGGGGGTCGACCACTCGATGCGCATCATGGCCGAGGAGACGTTCGGCCCGACGCTGCCGATCATGCGGGTCCGTGACGCCGAAGAAGCACTTCGCCTCGCCAATGACTCCCCCTATGGGCTCAACGCGAGTGTCTGGACGCGTGATCGGGCGAGGGGCGAGCGCTTGGCGGCACGGATCGAGGCGGGCATCACCTGCGTCAACGACGTCATCGTCGGGTTTGGTGTCACCGATGCCCCCTCGGGTGGGCTCAAGCAGAGCGGGATCGGCAAACGACACGGTGCTGAGGGCATCCGCCGCTTCTGCCACCAACAAGTGATCGTCACCGACCGGTTCGGCCTCTCGCGCGAACCGATCTGGTACCCCTACACGGCCCGCTTTGAACGGGCCTTTGCCCGGGTCATTGGCCTCGTCTTCGCGACCGGCTGGCGTGAAAAGTGGCATCGGCTGCTTGGACGGAGGGCCGGATAAGATGTCCTCTCGCGAAGGTCTGCTGAGGCGATGGCGGGCACGCCATCCCGGATCGTGCGGGTCGGCGGGTCTCTTGATGGGAGCTAGCCTGTTCGGGGCCCTCTTCGTGATTCCTTCACTCTGGCAAGGAGCGACGACGACAATGACGCAAGAACAACCAGATTCCCGTGAGATCCTGCGACGGCCACCGCCGCCCGCAGATCATCGACTCGCCTACGGCAAAGCGCCGCAGCAGTTTGGAGAATTGCGCCTCCCCAAAGGTTCGGCGGGTGCGGCGGTTCCCGTCGTCGTTGTCCTCCACGGTGGCTGCTGGCTGGCCGAGTATGGACATGACTATATGGGCCATCTCAGCGCCGATCTGACCGCTGGCGGAGTCGCGACGTGGACGCTGTAATACCGCCGCTTGGGGGACGAGGGGGGAGGCTGGCCGGGCACCTTTGACGATATCGCTGATGGCATCGACCACCTGCGGAAGCTGGCACGCGACCATCCCCTCGATCTTGGAAGGGTCGTAGTGACGGGCCACTCGGCAGGCGGCCACCTCACGCTCTGGGC
>JBMUAP010000028.1:0-13481 GCA_049454155.1 Blastocatellia bacterium | reverse complement strand
ACAACGCGTACGGGCCGTGTTGAAACGAGTCGATCGTGGTTCGTTCTGAAGCGAAGAGGCAGGCCAGAGGTGACCGTCAGGACACGGGGAACTTCGCGGACCTCCCCCGTCGATGTCCGGAGTTACTCCGTTATAGATGATCGCGGACACTCCCTCCGTGTCCCTCTTCCTTCGCGGCTTCGCGCCTTCGCGTGAGCCTCCTCACTCCTCAGCAAGGCCGCCAGTTCCCTCTCTCTCCAGCTCAGTCAGCCGTAAACCGCCGGGGGGGCGATCTCCTTCCGAAGCGGATCAGGCCCGCTTCCACTGCGCCGGATCCCAGCCGACCCGCTTGCCGGACCGGTATGACTCATTGGCGAGATGGGCGCCGAGGAGGACCCGGTTCGCGAGCTGGACGGGAGAGTTGGGCTGCTGACGGCTGCGCATGCAGTCGAGGAAGTTCTGCATGTGCGCCGCGCTCTCATCGGTGACGGGCCAGCTCTCGACCTCTTTCCGCTTGGCATCGTAGCGAACCATCATCCGCCGCTGGTTCTCCTGGACGATGCTTCCCTCCAGTCCGTAGAAGGCGGCTCCGTCATACTCCTGCCCATTCATGAATTGAACCATGAAGACGATCGCGAACGTGCCACAATCGAGGATGGCGTGGACGTTGTCCGGCGTCTCCCAGTCAAGGTTGTGGTACTTGCCGCCATTGCAGGAGACGGTCCTTGGGCCATCACTGCCGGTAATCCACATCGCCACATCGAGCCAGTGCGGGCCGATATCGGTCATCAGTCAACCGGCATAGTCCCAGTACCAGCGCCAAGCCGAGGCCCGCTTGGCATCGTACGGACGCTTCGGTGCACTGCCGAGGAAGCGGGGCCAATCGACCAGTTCCTGCGCAAAGAGCTTGGGATCGGCCGCGCGCCGGATGTAGGTATCATTGGGGCGGTAGCGAAAGTCCCAGATGCGCACGAAGCGGATCTCGCCGATCCCTCCCGAAGCGACAATCTCGCGCGCCTTGCGGAAGTGGTCTCCGCTGCGTCGCTGGTTGCCGACTTGGACGATGCGATTGGTGCGTTGGACGGCGGCGACCATCTGCTCACCCTCCTCGATGGTGCGGGCGAGGGGCTTCTCGATGTAGGCGTCCTTGCCGGCACGAATCGTGTCGAGGAGGCAGGCACGGTGGAGATGATCGGGCGTGGCAATGATCACCCCGTCGATATCGGTTCGCGCGAGCAGGTCGTGGTAGTCGACATAGGTCTTCTCGACGGGACCACCCAGTTCGTGTGCAGCGCGGGCGAGCATTCCCTGGTTGACATCGGCGAGGGCAACAATCTCGGCCCCGAACTTACGCGCAGCGACGAGACGCCCGGCGCCCCTGTCGCCCGGGCCGATGCCGCCGAGCCGGATCCGGTCATTGGCGCCCAGGATGCGTTGGTAGGAGAGGGCGGTCAGGGTCGTCCCCGCAACCCCTTTCAGAAAATCGCGTCGCGGCAGCGGGTTGAATCTCTTCTCCATTGTGCAGGTTCCTCCAAGGAATGGTAACAGTCGGTTGGTGGGAATGGGATTACTGATCGCCAGGGGTACCAAGCTTCCCAGCTGGACGCCGTCCAGATCCCTCCTGCTGGAGGAGGGAGTCGCCCAAGTCCGCCCGGGCGCGTTCGACATCGGACTGCAGCCGAGCGACGATCTCTGGATACCGAGCGGCGACATTGTCGCGCTCTTGCGGGTCCTTGTCCAGATCATAAAGGGCAAGGGGCGTCTGGCGGGTCTCATCGCGCCCCGGCAAGCCGTCGCGTCCAACAGCAGCGAGGTGGCGATAGGGATGCGGGAGGTGGAGCTTCCACTGTCCCCGACGCACGGCGTGGAGTTCCCGGCCCCAGTAGAACCAGTAGGCTCCGCGGGAGGCGGAGGGCGGCTCTTTGGCTCCCCAGAGCACCTCACCGGCATCCCGGCCATCGATCGGTCGAGCAGCTGGGAGTTGCCCGCCGACCAGCTGTGCCAGCGTCGGGAAGAGATCGATCGTCATCATCGGAGTTCGGCGAACCAGTCCGGGAGCAATCCGCCCGGGCCAGCGCGCCAGGAAGGGCACCCGGACGCCCCCCTCCCAGGCAGTCCCCTTCCCTTCCCGCGATCCTCCGGTCGACCCGGCGTGTTTCCCATACGGAAGCCACGGGCCGTTGTCCGAGGTGAAGAGGACGAGGGTCCGGCGGTCGAGCCCGAGCCGCTGGAGGGTCTCGAGTATTTGACCAACCGACCAGTCGATCTCCTCGATGACATCGCCATAGACTCCCTGCGCCGTCCGCCCGGCAAACTTGGACGAGGCAAACAAGGGAACGTGGGGCATCGAGTGGGGCAGGTAGAGAAAGAAGGGGCGGTCGCGATGGCGCGTCATGAAGTCGACCGCGCGCTCGGTATAAGCCGTGGTCAGCTTCGTTTGATCGGGGTTGCGTTCGATGACCCGCTCTCCCTCGATCAATGGCAGTTCCGGGTAGTAGTTCGGATTGACCGGATGGCGCGGCCACATGTCGTTCGAGTATGGCAGACCGTAGTACTCATCGAAGCCGTGACGGGTCGGCAGAAAAGGGGGCTGGTAGCCGAGGTGCCATTTGCCATAGATCGCCGTGGCATAGCCTCGCGAGCGGAAGAGTTCGGCGAGTGTCGTCTCCTCCTCGGCAAGGCCGATTGTCGACCGGTGATCGAGTGCTCCATTGATGCCAATCCGGTTGGGGTAGCTGCCGGTCAGCAGGGCCGCCCGGGAGGCCGAGCAGACCGCCTGGGCGACATAGAAGTCGGTCAGGCGCACCCCCTCCCGTGCCATCCGGTCGAGGTGGGGCGTGCGGTATCCAGTCGCCCCATAACTGCCGATGTCGCCATAACCGAGGTCATCGGCGTAGATGAGGACGACATTGGGCGGCCGCTCCTCAACCGCCGAGACTTCCCATTCCCAGTTGGCGGGCCGCACCAAGAGTGCGACTAGCAGCAGCACCGCGACGATCGACCACCGAATCTTCATCAAAATCATCTTCTCCTGCAGCAAGAGGCCAGGCTCACTTCGCCGGAGGGCCATAATAAGGATACAGGTCATACCGGTCATCATCTGCACTGGCGCGCGGGTCGGCCGTCTCGGCCATCCAGCGGTCAAGCCGCGCGCGAAGCTCACGCTGAATGGTGCGGTAACGGGGCAGGTTCGCGACATTGCGGACTTGCCCCGGATCCTCACGTAGATCGTAGAGCTCCTCGGCGGGCCGCTTGGCCATCGCCAGTCGAAAGTATGAGCCCAGCTTGGGATCCATCCTTCCGGAGAGAAGCTGCTCCTTGCTCGGACTCGCGTCGATATCCCCGTAGGGGCCGACGGAGTGGTACTTCTCTGGATCGCCGGCTGGCCAACGATCCGGTCGAAGGTTGCGAATGTAGAGAAAGTCTTCGGTGCGGATCGCCCGCATCGGGTAGCTGTGATCGCCGCGCCGGACATTGGCGTGCCGCTCGCGCTCGAGGAAGACCTGCTGACGCGACCGATCCCCACGCCCCTCAAGCAGGGGCCAGAGGCTCCGCCCCGTCATCTCCGGCGGTGGACGCTGACCAGCCGCCTCCAGGAAGGTGGGTGCCAAGTCGGTCAGGCTGACAAACTCCCGATGAACCTGCCCGGCCCGAATCCGTTCCGGCCAGCGGATTGCCAGGGGAACCCGCGTCCCGCCATCGTAGAGATTGGCCTTGGCTCGCGGGAAGGGCATTCCGTTGTCGGAGGTGATGACGACCAAGGTGCGGTCGAGCTGGCCCGCTTCCTCAAGCAGCGAGAGGAGCTCCCCGATGTCGCGATCCAACCGCTCGACCTCGGCGTAGTAGTCGAGGATGTCTTCCCGAACCTCTGGCGTATCGGGGAGGGAGGCGGGGACGTCCACCAGATCGGCTCGCATCCCCATCGCCTTGCCCAGGCCCTTGACATAGTCGCGATGGGGATCTTGCGATCCGAACCAGAAGCAGAACGGCTGGTCTGCCGGCTGGTCCCGCAGAAACTCGCCGAAGCTCTTGAAGGTTGGTCCGGCGGGATTTCGGGGGCGACCTCCCGCCTCGAAGTTGCCCGGTGCCCAGCCCTTCCGTGTCTGTCCCACCCGGTAACCCTGCGCCTCGAGCAGATCCGGATAGACGGCGAGTGAGGTCGAGAGGGAGCTCCAGAGGTTTCCTCCCTCGGCGAGCTGGTGAACGGCCCGGCCGGTCAACAAGGCCCCCCGTGATGGGGTACACGAGGGGGAGGCCGCGTAAGCGTGAGGGAAGAGGGCCCCCTCGCGGGCAATCCGGTCGAAATGGGGAGTCCGGACGACCTTGTCCCCGTAGATCCCTGCGTGGGGAAAGGACCAGTCATCGGCAATGATCAGCAGCACGTTGGGCCGAGTTGGTCTGGTCTGGGCCCTGCCAAGGCGATGGCCAGCCGTTCCCGGCAGCATCGCCCAGGAGAAGAGTAGAAGCACTGCCCATCGTCCAATCGATCTCTTCACGTTCCTGCCCTCCCCCCCTGCCCAGGGTCTTGACGATTTACAGTCGACGGAGTCGAATGTTCCGGTAGCGCGCACGACTGGTATCCCCCCAGGACCCAGCCCCCCCGTGGACCTGCAACCCAATGACCCCTTCCCGGGGAAACCGCTCGCGGTGATCCTGGAAATCGGTCATCTTCGCGCCATTGAGCCAAGCCTCGACGTGGGCGGGCTGTCCGGTAATCCGGGCGCGCAATCGATTCCAACTCCCGATGTGAAAGGCGCGTCGCCATTCCCGGTTCTGCTGGAGAAAGCCTCCCTCGCCAGGGGCGTAGAGACTCCCGATCATTCCCCGATCGTGGTGATCGATGGTGATCTGATAGCCCATCCCGTCGGGGCGCGTCCGCAGAAAGAGCCCGGTATCGGCGGGCTTGTCGACCTTGAACTCCAGTTCGATCTCGAAATCGCCGTAGGTCGCCTCGGTCCCAAGCAGTCCGCCTTTGTGATCCGGCTCCTGATCCGCGACGAGGGCCCCCTTCTCGACGGTCCAGATGCCCCCGTTACCTCCGTGGACGGCCATCCGCCGCCATCCCGTCTGCGTCTTGCCATCGAAGAGGGATTGCCACACCTCCTGCCCCAATCCGCTCGTCGTCGCCGAGACGACAAGTGCCAATCCCAGACCGGCCAACCAGCCTCTTCCTCGCATCACACTTCCTCCACCACGTTGTCGATCTTGCTTGATGAATGCGGGTTCCCGAGAGCCGTTCCTCGCCCTCGTTCCCCCGATCGATGAAAGGTGGCCATTATGTACCAAGTCGGTCGCGATGGGTAGCCTGCGCGGAGGTGAATCGTGTGGTATTCTGCGCTCGGTCAGCCCGCAAGAGCAGACTGCCTTCGGGGGCTCCCCCGAAGCAAGGGGGAGGGACGGTCGATCATCCATCGAAAGGAGTGCCGGATGAGAGCCCGCAGCAGATACGCAGCAGAGAGGATCTCGCCAGACTTGGGCCAGACTTGGAGAAGAGGGGATCGGTTGGTTGAGACTCATACCCTTTTGCAGATTTTGCTCTTCAACAACGATCTGGTTTTCATCTGTGCAGAGCTGCTTGATCTGCTGATGCCACTCTTTTGGGCAGATTGTTGGATTGGATAGGCGTCAGCCATGTGAAATTTGATTCACGCAAGCACAAATCCTTCATTCCCGACTTTCTCTCTATTTTGGTGCCCAACCGGTTCGCGGTCTTGAAGACAGCCAAAAATTTGATGACTCGCCGTTGCTGAACTGTTGGCAGATCGACGACCTGCTTCAACATCCTCTCTGCTCAGGTTTCCTCTGCAGACAAGGAAGACCGTGTTTCGCAGGTTGGCATTCTGATGGCGGTAGCGCCGGAACGCACTGCTGAAAACCAAAGTTGCACCACCCGGCACGTCTCCAGTATGATAACCGCTTGTTTTGAAGGGCAAAGATCAAATACGTATACGTAACCAGGGTAGACCAAGGTTTATGGCGATCCGTGAGATCACCGTCCGCGGCGCGCGGCAGCACAACCTCAAGAATATCAGCCTGGCGATTCCGCGAAACCGGCTGACGGTCATCACCGGACTGAGTGGGTCGGGGAAGTCCTCGCTCGCCTTCGACACCATCTACGCCGAAGGGCAGCGGCGCTACGTCGAGTCCCTCTCCGCCTATGCGCGGCAATTCCTCGAGCAGCTCGAGAAGCCCGATGTCGACGCTGTCGAGGGGCTCTCCCCCGCCATCTCGATCGAGCAGAAGACGACCAGCCGCAGTCCTCGCTCAACGGTCGGGACGGTGACAGAGATCTACGACTACCTGCGACTGCTCTTCTCCTCGATCGGCCAACCGCACTGCCATGGCTGTGGACAGCCGGTGTCGCGCCAATCGACGGAGCAGATCCTTCAACATCTCCGCGAACTTCCGGAGGGGGAGCGGGTCATGATCCTCGCGCCCATCGTCCGCGGTCGAAAGGGAGAGTTTCGCAAAGAGTTGGAGCGGCTGCAGAAGGGTGGGTTTACGCGCGTCCGGATCGACGGAGCGATGGAGTCGCTCGACGAGGAGATCCACCTCGACAAACGGCGCAACCATACGATCGAAGTGGTCGTCGACCGGCTGCTCATCAAGCCGGGCATTGGGCAACGCCTCGAGGAGTCGGTGCGCACCGCGACCCGCCTGACCGACGGAGTCGTCGTCGTCTCTATCATCGACGGCGAGGAGCGACTCTACTCGGAACGGATGGCCTGCGTCGATTGTGGGATCTCCATTCCGCGGCTCGAACCAAGGTCTTTCTCCTTCAACTCGACATTTGGCGCCTGCTCGGGCTGCCTTGGACTGGGGGTGAGACCGGAAGTCGACCCGCAGCGCATCATTCCCGACGGATCCCTCCCGATCGACAAAATCCACTTTACGGCCGAGACCGACAAAAACATCGACAGCTTTCTCCGCGAGGCCTTGCTGGCGGTCGCCCGCCACTTCGAAGTCGACCCAACAACGCCCTTTGAAAAGTTGCCGAAGAGAGCGCGGGAGGCCTTCTTCTCTGGTTTGCGGGAGAAACTCAGCTTCCGGCACGGGGACCGCCCCTACAAGGCGACTTGGCCTGGGGCGACCCGCTATCTGATCGAGGCCCTGCAGCGGATTCAGGGGGACGAAGGAGAGACCCGCTCCGAGAAGCGGCGGGCAGCGATCGAATCCCTGATCACATCTGTCCCGTGCGGCGCCTGCGGCGGCACGCGGCTCCAGCCGGCCTCACTCGCAGTGCGACTCCAGGGGCTCTCGATCGCCGACTATGCCGCCCTGCCCATTGAGCAGGCCGAAGAGGTCTTTGGTCGCCTTGTCCTCACCCCCAGGGAAGAGCTGATTGCCGGTCGGATTCTCCGGGAGATCCGCGAGCGGCTCGGCTTTCTCCGCTCGGTTGGGCTTGGCTACCTGACCCTCGAGCGACCGGCAGCGACCCTCTCGGGCGGCGAGGGGCAACGCATCCGGCTCGCCACCCAGATTGGATCTCAGCTGCGCGGAGTCCTCTACGTTCTCGACGAGCCCTCAATTGGCCTCCACCCGCGGGACAACGAACGGCTGCTCGAGACCCTGCAAACGCTGCGCGACCTCGGAAATACCGTCCTCGTCGTCGAACACGACGAGGAGACGATCCGGCGGGCCGACTTCGTCGTCGATCTCGGCCCCGGTGCCGGAGCGCACGGCGGGGAGATCGTCGCCATCGGCCCCCCCGAGGAGATCGCCGCCACACCGAGTTCGATCACCGGCAACTATCTCTCCGGACGCACCCGCATCGAGATCCCCGCCGAGCGACGCTCCCCGAATGGCCGGGCGATCCTCATCCGGGGAGCCTCGGCCAACAACCTCAAAGCGATCGATGTCCGCTTCCCTCTTGGCCTCTTGACGGTCGTCACCGGTGTCTCCGGCTCGGGCAAGTCGACCCTCGTCGGAGAGATTCTCTACCGGGCACTGGCGCGCTCCCTCTACAAGAGCCCCACCGTCCCCGGCGCCCACACCGCAATCGAAGGGCTCGAATTTGTCGATAAGATCATCGAGATCGACCAATCCCCGATCGGGCGAACGCCGCGCTCCAACCCCGCCACCTATACCGGGCTCTTCACGCCCATTCGGGAGCTCTACGCCATGCTGCCCGAGAGCCGGGAACGGGGCTATCAACCCGGCCGCTTCTCCTTCAACGTCAAGGGCGGACGCTGCGAAGCCTGCCAGGGGGACGGACTCAAACGGATCGAGATGAACTTCCTCCCGGACGTCTATGTCACTTGTGAGGTCTGCCGCGGGCAGCGCTACAACCGACAGACGCTCGACGTTCGCTACCAGGGGCACAACATTGCCCAACTGCTCGAAATGACGGTCGCCGAGGCTCTCCCGCTCCTCGAAAACCATCCGCAGATCCGGCAAAAGCTCCAGACCCTCCACGAAGTCGGGCTCGGATACCTGCAGCTCGGCCAATCTGCGACGACGCTCTCCGGGGGAGAGGCCCAACGGATCAAGCTTGCCCGCGAACTCTCCCGGCGGGCAACGGGGAGGACCATCTATCTGCTCGACGAACCGACCACGGGACTCCATTTCGAGGACGTTCGCAAGCTGCTCGAAGTCCTTCAGCGACTTGTCAGCCTCGGCAACAGCGTCATCGTCATCGAACACAACCTCGACATCATCAAGTCGGCCGACTGGATCATCGACCTTGGGCCCGAAGGGGGCGAGGCTGGCGGCCGCCTCCTCGCCGAGGGGCCACCCGAGGCGATCGCCCGCTGCCGAAAGTCCCACACCGGCCAGTCCCTCCGTCCATTCTTCCCGACATCCAGATGAAGATTTCTGCGTCCATCATCGTCCGCAACGAGGAAGAGAACCTGCCGCGACTCTGCGGTTCGATCGATTGGGTCGATGAGATCGTTATTGTCGATTCGGACTCGACCGACCGCACGGTCGAGGTAGCCCGCCGCTTCACCTCCGCCGTCTTCAACCATCCCTTTCGGGGCTATCGCGACAAGCACGAGTTTGCCGACGCCCAGACGACGGGTAACTGGATCTTCTGGCTGGATGCGGATGAAGAGGTCACGCCCCGCCTGCGAGACGCCATTGAGGCGCTGCGCGAACGTGATCCGGCGACCCTCCCGGACGGATTCCGGATCGCTCGTCGAACCCTCTACCAGGGCCGCTGGATCGCCCACTCCGGGTGGTACCCTGACTACCAAATGCGACTCTACCGGAAAGATGCGAGCTACTGGGATGGTGTCGCTCCCCACGAGACAGCCCGGGTCCGCGGTCGGATCGAGACCCTGCCGGGCGAACTGCTCCACTTCACCAAACGGAACCTCAGCGAGCATCACCACGTCCTCGACAGCTACACCACGCTCGCCGCAACCTATCTCCATCGACAAGGCCGCCGGACGCGCCCGCTCGACCTCTTCCTGCTGCCGATCGCCGCCTTCTTCCGCACCTATCTTCTTAAACAAGGGATCCGGGATGGGGTTCCCGGCTTGATCATCGCCATGTTTACTGCCTACAGCGTCTTCCTCAAGTACGCCAAACTCTGGGAGTCCAACCGATTGGAGCAGGGCTTGGGCGATCCTCCCCCTCCTGCCTCATTTCCAGAGGACCTACGACCATGACCACCAGCCAGGCGCAGCACGACTGGAGGGGGCAGACCGTCCTTCTGACCGGTGCGGGCGGTTTCGTCGGTGCCCACCTCGCGCGTGAGCTGTTGGCCAAAGGAGCGCGTGTCGTCTGCCTCCTCCGCTCTTCGACCAAGATCAACGCCCTCGACCTTCTCAACCTTCGACCGCAGATCCAGGCGATCGAGGGCTCGCTCGTAGACCTCCCGCGACTCGAAGAGATCTTGCGACAATGGCGAATTGACGCCGTCTTTCACCTTGCCGCCCAATCGATCATTGGCACGGCGGCCCACTCCCCCTTGGCCACCTTCGAGAGCAATATCCGGGGGACCTACCTCCTTCTCGAAGCGTGTCGCCTGACGGGAATCCCGAGCCGGATTGTCGTCGCCTCCAGCGACAAAGCGTACGGGGCTCACGACACCCTCCCGTACACCGAGGACTCCCCGCTGCTCGGAACCTCCCCCTACGCCGTCTCCAAGGCCTGCACAGACCTCCTCGCCCGCTCCTTCGCCGAGACCTATCACCTCCCCGTGACCATCTGCCGCTCGACCAATGTCTATGGCCCGGCCGACCTCAACTTCTCGCGGATCGTCCCCGGAACATTTCTTTCCCTCCTCCAGGGCCAGTCTCCGGTCATCCAGAGCGATGGAACCCCTCTTCGCCAGCTGATCCATGTCGAAGACCTTGCCCGGGGCTACTTGCGTCTCGCCGAGGAGGCTGAGCGGTTCGCGGGTCAGTCCTTCAACTTCGGGAGCTCTCCCCCCATCCAGATCCGGGCACTCGTCGATCGACTCGTCAAGGTGGCTGGATTTACCGATCAGCTCCCCCCAAGGGTCCTCCTCGCCCCTTGCCCCAACCGAAAGATCGACGCCCAGATCCTCTCCACCGATAAAGCCAGGACACTTCTCGGCTGGGAGGCCAAGATCTCCTTGGATGATGGTCTGGCGACGACTTGGACCTGGTACAGGGACAACCTGATCTACCTTGTGTCCTCCCTCCCTGACTGAAATTTCTTTCCCCCTTTTCATCACAGAATTGTTGCGTTGGGGGGAGGAACCTGCTAGACTTCCGCCGGTTAATAAGTAAGAAAGTAACCAATGGGAAGCTAGTTTTCGGTCAAATCAGCTTCCCAAATCACACAACACACCAAAAATGGAGGAATCCGCACATGTACACTTTCAAGACGAAGCATTCTACGATGCTTACCGTCGTCCTCGCCATTTTGGCCCTGAGTGGGAATGCTCTTGCGCAGCAGACCACACAGAATGCCCACACGATGTTCTTCGGAGAGGGCGTGACGAAGATCAACATGGTTGAATACAAGGGCGAGCCCGTACCGGTTCCGCTTGGTGGTGGCACCACCGGTACACTCGGTGGGACCAACCCAACTTGGGTCGTCAGTCCTTTTGCCGCTCTGCTCTCAACTGCTGCTGGCACCAGCAATGTTCACGACATCGCCAACAAAGACTATCGCCTGAGCACGCTCGGAAAGAGCAGCCTCAAGGGCCAGACGCTCAGTTTCGAGATTGTGGCGGGTGCGATTGATCGGTGCAGTGCTGCTGGCACTCCCGTCGCCAGCACTGGCCAGACCCCGAATGTTCCTTGTACGGCGGCTGGTCGGAACGGTGAGGTCAATCACACTGGTGGGTTCACCATTACACGTGGTGGGTACGCCCCGCAGGCGGCTGTCAGCCCTGTCACTGGCAACTACCAGCGTACTCAAGTCCGTCGCGTCCAGGTTGTCAGCTTGACGCTTGACTTCAACGCTGGCGTGATTTCGGGTCTGGTCAGTGCTAGCGATGACTGGGCTGAACTTCACACCGGCACTGTGCTTGGCCGGCTCAACATCTTCAACCTTCCTGGCATCACTCAGAACCTCCACGAGGGTGCGGTCTACTCTGGGACGTCCTTGAGCGGTACCGGTGCGCGAAGCAGCCGCTTCGACACTCTCTGGGTTCAGGATCTGAAGATAACTCTGCATCCTGATATTGCCGGAACGCTGAATACATTCTTCGGTTCCGCTGGCTACTTCACGGATGACATGCATGTTGGCTATGCCAACTTCTTCGCAGTTGGTGTTCCAGCTCGGGAGCTTCCGGACTATCGTGACTGGGTTTTCCGGTACTAACCAGAAAGTGTCAAAGCTGTTTGGGTAGTTACACCATCTTCCTTCACTACAAGGGCCGCTCTGTGCTGACTTTGTAGATGCGGGTTGTAAGTGGGAAAGGCGCAAGGCAATTTCTGATCGAGAAATTGGTCCTTGCGCTTTTCTTGTTTCAGAGGGAAGAAGATGATAACTACGCATCCCCTGAAAGGTCATCATCACCTGAAAGAGGAGATCGATTCGTTATCCTGAACGATCGGGAATTACCAGATGAAACAAGGAGTGAGATGAAATCAGACAGACGTCAAATGTTGCAACAGACTCTTGGGGGAGCAGCAGCGCTGGCCGTTCCCAGTTGGAAGGTGAACAAAGAAATAAGGGAGCCAAAAGAACTGATTGAGTCAACTGCAGCAAAGCCACAGATCCGGATTGGAGTCTCTACTTATTCTTATTGGCACTTCGAACGGGTGAAATATCCTATTGAGAAAGTGATTGAGAATGCGGCGAAGCTTGGGTTCGATGGGGTCGAAATTCTGCACCGACAAATGGCGAGTGAGGATCGGGGGTATGTCAACAACCTCAAGCGAATGGCCTTTTCGCTGGGACTCGACCTCTTCTTTCTTTCGATTCACCAGAACTTTGTCTCGCCGGACCCGGCCAAGCGGAAAGCCGATATCGACCACACGAAGCGTTGTATCGATCTGGCAGTGCAGTTGGGGTGTCCAGCGATTCGACTCAATTCGGGTCGGTGGGGAACGATTCCCAACTTTCAGGACATGCTCGACGCTGGGGGGAAAGAGACGCCGTTGCCTGGATACAAGGATGACGATGCCTTCAAGTGGTGTATCGATTCGATTCAAGAATGTCTTCCCCATACGGAGGCGGCCGGCGTAGTCTTGGCCTTGGAGAACCATTGGGGGCTGACGACCACCGTGGAGGGGCTCCTGCGGATCTACAAGGGGGTCAACTCCCCCTGGCTGTCGATCAACCTCGACACGGGCAACTTCGTCGGGGATCCGTACTCGCAGTTGGAGCAGTTGGCACCGCACGCCATGGTCGTCCAGGCCAAGACCTATTACGGCGGGGGACACTACTACACGCGTGAACTCGATTATGACCGGATCGCCGGGATTCTCCGCAAGGCCAATTTCAAAGGGTATGTTTCGCTGGAGATGGAAGGCAAAGAGAACGCTGACTTGGCGGTTCCGAAGAGCCTGTCTCTCTTACGAAAAGCCTTTGCGTAGAGGGCTGTCGCACAGGGGAGGGGGAGGGTCCTCCCCTGTGGTCGACAATCAAACAATCAATCGGATCGCGGGAGCCGGTAGAGGGATTCAATTTGATCGACAATGTCGGTGCGGTCAAAGCGTTTTCGGGCGACTTGGGAAGCAGCCAGGCCAAGTTGGGAGCGAAGAGAAGACGCCGAGAGGACCTGGGCAAGGGTGCGAGTGAGGGAATGGAGATCGTTGGGGGGGATGAGGAGCCCGGTCGCCTCATCCTCGACAATCTCGGCCATCCCACCGGTGCGAGAGGCGATGACAGCACACCCTGACGCCATGGCCTCGATCAGGACGAGGGAGAAGGCCTCATTGGTGGAGGGGGCAACGACGACATCGAAAGCCGAGAGGAGTGAGGGGAGAACAGGGACATAACCGAGCAGTCGGATCTGACCGCCCGATTCTGTCACCCTTTCGACGCGGGCTTGCAAGTCAGCCGCGTAAGAGGAGTCATCCGGGCCAGGAGCGCCGATGAGGAGAAATTCGGCATCCTCGGTCAGCCCCTGCTCG
>JBMUAP010000027.1:0-13575 GCA_049454155.1 Blastocatellia bacterium | reverse complement strand
CCCAAGCCGAGGAGATGCTCGCGGCAGCGCGGGCACGCGGCATCGTCCACGCGGTGACCTTCAATTACCGCTACAATCCATTGATGCAACAGGCGCGGACGATGATCCGCGGCGGAGCGATCGGTCCAGTCCACTTCGTCCATGGGGCTTATCTCCAGGACTGGCTGCTCTTTCCAACCGACTACAATTGGCGTCTCGAGAAAGAAGGCGGAGATTCCCGGTGCGTGGACGATATCGGTTCCCACTGGTGTGATTTGGCTGGCTACCTCGTCGGGGCTCGCATCGAGTCGGTTCTGGCCGAATATACGACCGTCTTCCCCACGCGGAAAAAGCCACGGGAAGCGCGCCACGCCTTCGCACAATCGACCGGTGAAGAGTCCTACGACGACTACCCGATTGAGACCGAAGACTTCGCCAGCGTGCTCCTCCGCTTTGCGAACGGGATCAAAGGGGTCTTCACGTCTTCTCAAGTCAGTGCGGGCCACAAGAACGGGTTGGAGATCGAGGTCGATGGTGGACAAGGCTCTCTTGGGTGGCGCCAGGAGCGGCCGAATGAACTCTGGATTGGACGTCGCAACGAACCAAACGGATGGATGCTGAAGGATCCTTCGCTGATGGATCCGACAGTGAGCCACTACGCGGCGCTTCCAGGGGGGCACGGCGAGGCCTGGGCGGACGCTTTCCGCAATCTGATGCGCGACATCTACACCTTCATTGCTGAAGGTCGGTCTATGGAGCAGGAACGGGAGCGCATTGCCTTTCCAACCTTCGAGGATGGACTGCAATCGAACCGAGTCGTCGAGGCGATTACTCGGAGCGCGCGCGCCGGCGGGGTGTGGACTCCGGTAGCCAGCTGATCGGCGCACGCTCAGCCAACAGAAACTCGTAACTCCCGGAAGGAAGAGACGCTCTCTCCCTTCCGGGAGTTCTCATTTAGGGAGAAGATGATCCCGGATGTTGCTTGGCCCTCGTAGAACGAGAGATCCAAGCATAGCCCGCAACAACGAAGAGAAGGGGCCAGAACCGTTGGAGAAGAGTGGGGACCAAGTGCTCGAGGAGAGCGAGGGCTCCGAGGGAGATCAAGAGAAGCCCAATCGTCTGGGGCTGTTGCCGGATTCGCTCGCGAAGGCGGTCGTCCTCATCCTCAAGCGAGGCACGCTCGACCCGCGATCGCCACGCGGACCGGTAGCTGTCGAAGATGGTCGAGAGGTAGCACGCAATCAAGCCCAGCCCGAAGATGTCGTCGAGCGGAGAGGAGAGGACGTCGGCCATCGTCAAGAGTCCGAGCACCGTCAGAAATTGCAAGAGTGCCTTGATGGATTGGCCATTGTAGAGGGCTCCCAGCCCTGGGAAGAGGACGGCGCAGATCAAGGCCACCCACGGAGTTCGGACCCTCAGCGGTCGATCTGCTGAGCCATGAGGAGGGGACTGCGGGTAAGATGATGGTGGGGAGCTCCGCCAGCGGGATCGGAGCAGGTCGATCCCCGTGACGATGCAGTCCTGGCAGTATGGGGCCCCTTTGATCCGATGATCACAGGCTGGGCAGAGAGGATGCCCACAGGCCTGACAAGCGGCGGTCGCGGGGTGATCTGGGTGATAGTAACAAGTCATTAAGCCATTACTCTTTGCCCGTCTTGGCCGACGGCGGAGGAGCAGAGGGAGCCAGATCCCGCCGCAGGCGCGCGCTTACTTGGCGCGAAAGATGCTGGAGTTGTGCCAGGGGCTGTTGACTTTGAGAGACCCAGTGACCCGCCTGCATCCCGGCACGGCTCGCCAGCCCTTCGAGGCTTCCGAAGCGGACGAGGACGAGCAGGGTGCTCGCCGCGACCATCAGGAGCGCAGCAGCGAGGTCCCGAGAAAGAATCGGGAACCATCCGCGCTTGACCGGTGCCGAGGCATCCACTGCTTCGACGCTGCACAAAGACCCAATTTCGGGAAGGAGGGCGCGCGTCTTGGCCACCATTCGGTCGACCCACCCATTCGATAACTCGATCGGATGACGACGGGCCTCATGGCAGAGCGACATTGCCGATTCGATTCCGTGCATCATCTGTCGGCATCCAGGACAACGCTCGAAATGGTCTTGCAATGCCAAGTGGGCTGGCGCCAGCAGGACTCCATCGTAATACTGCTCGATTAAGCGGTCGAACCCGGGACAACTGACCATCTCCCCCACGGTCGTCGCCGCGAGGATCCGCTCACTCAACGGGTGGCGAGTGGGAGCAACGGGCGCAACGCTCTCTCGGCCGAGATCCCCGAAATCCTCTGCGGCGAGTCTCCGCAGGCTATCGATCACCCCCCGGACTTCTTGGTGGAGTGTCCGACAGGAGGGACAGCAGAGCCGGTGTGCCGCGAATTCGGCACGTTGAGGGCTGGGCAGTTCACCCTCGAGATATTCGCTCAACTGGTCTAGAAATTGCTGACAGTTCATCGGTCTCGTGTCCGGCTCGATTCCCCCCTGTGTCGTTGAAAGAGGGGAGGGGAAGGAGAGATCCGCCTCCCTCAGAGCGTCTCGGCAACCTTCATTCGCCGTAAAATACGGGCCAGTTCGATTCGACCCCGATTGATGCGCGACTTGACGGTTCCCAGAGGAATCCCCAAAATCTCGACAATCTCCAGGTAGGAGAGCTCCTCGATGTCACGGAGAATCACGCATTCACGCAGTTCTGGGGAGAGCCGCGCGATCGCCTGGTGGACCTGATGGGCGCGTTCCAAGCGTTCGATACCCCGATCTGGTGCATCCTGTCCGCTCCTGAGATGATATTCGTGAGACTCCAGGTCATCGCCGAGGTCGGTGGGGGTGCGTGTCCGGCGCCGATAGTCGTCGATGATCAGGTTGCGGGCGAGGCGCATCAGCCAGTGGGCGAGGTCGCCCGCTTGAGGATCGTACTGGTCGAGCGAGCGATAGACTCGGACGAAGACCTCCTGTGTCAGGTCTTCCGCCAGTTCGTGCCGATTGCTGAAGCGGTAGGCAAGGTTATAGACCCGACGGGAGTAGGTGCGGATGACCTCTTCCCAGGCGGCGCTATCCCCCCCGCGACAGCGACGAACCAGTTCCGCATCGGATAGACTGCCAGTCTTCGGCGGTGTCGGGTTGGCTCCCCAACGGGGCGGCTCAGTCCAATTCACAGTCTCCCCTTCCGATTGGCCCCAGTTCCTTGGGGCAAGGGTCGCGAATGTCGTCGGGCTCCTGGCTTGAGGCTGGCCCGACGGTCAATGGTACGACGGCCGTGTCCCGCTGGTTCCAGGAAAGCGGTTGCAACGTTGCGACCAGGGGCTATTTGATGGCCTTGACACTGGCCGGTTTGAGGAACAGTTCGTCGCGTACCGGGATCCCGAGGCGAATCGACTGATAGTTGACGCGGCTCTCCTGAATTCCATTTCGATAGAAGTCGATGATGTTGGGAAAGAGGACCCCGTCGTAGGGGACATACTGAAAGAATCGCACCTCGCGCTGGGTCAGTGTTCCCTTTGCCAAGGACTCATAGGTGAGACGAAGGGGGAGATGGTTGGTCCGGTCGAGGGTGAGCGTCAAGGATTTGTCTCCGCCCAGCTCCAAGACGAGGATCTCGGCTCGCTCCCCAGGGCGAAGCTCGGCAAGGCCGGCATAGCCAACTTGGACCCGTGGGTCCTGTGACCGCTCCCGGAGGACCCGGTCGAGATCATAGGTCAAGGATTCGAGATAGTCGCGCAGCTGCTCTTCGGTCTGATCCTTGATCGTTTCGACCTCGCCGTCGTAGACCCAACCGGTCTGGCCCTGGTTGACCTGGATGCGCCGGTTCTTCCTCTTCCCTTTGCCAAATTCGACCCGTTCGCGGTCAGGAAAGGCGAGATAGTTGACAAAGGGAACTGGAACCTGAGAGAGACCTTGTTGGTAGGGGGTGTATTGGCCCGTCGAGAGAAGGGTTCGGAAGCTGAGATAGGCGGCTCCTCCCCGCGCCGCGATCACCGCATCAAGCAGGGCGCGACCTTTCGCGACATTCTCTGGGCTCGTCGGATCGACTCGCTGGGCGTGCCCGGGGAGGGCGGCAACGGTCAGGATCAGGAGCAGTGTCGATGCCGCTCCGCCCCATCGAACAAGACGTCGCCGGCCAGCGTCCACTCCGGGGCTCCATTCAATCGCTGGTTCGATCTTCTGCTCTGCTTGCGCCACGAATCCTCTCCTCCCTTTTCCTCTCCTCGACTTCGTTCCCGGGGGAAATTATACTTGAGTTTGTCCATCGCGCACACACCAACCGTTGACGGCAACGCACGTCGCGCTTTTCAAGAACTGGGGAGGCATTTGGCCAAGGCCGCCTTCCCACGTCCAACGGAAGGCGGGCAGGTAGAGAAGGGAAGTTATGTCGGCCATCCTCCAGGGCCAGTGTCGAGTCTACTACGCTTTCGATATTGGATACGAGGTACAACTCGACCAGCTCCAGCGGCTGGTCGACGCCACTCCGCTTCCGCCCCTCTCCCGTAAAAAGCAGACTCCCCCCTATTTGCAATACACCAAACCGCCCCGGATCCTTCCGTTGGGCAGGGCTCCTGAGACGCTGCTCGGCGATGGGCTCGTCCAGGCGACGATTTTCGATTTTGGGGGGCTGAGCCTCTCCTACCAATGGACGATTGCGCCAACCGCCGGTTGGACGATCGAGGATCTGCCGCGGCTGAGTCAGCACCTCCACCAGATGGGGCTCGAATCGCACGCCCAGGCGACGGTCACCCGCCTCCTCGAGACGCTCGCACCCGCGATCCTCCGTCCCCGCCTCGACCCGCTCGTCGAGGACTATTACCTCTTCATCCTCGAACGGCTCTCCGAAGAGATCTCCGGGGAGGAGTTGCTGCGGCGCTACCGCCCACACCTTGCCCAGACGCTTCGCTTCGAGATCCTCGCACTCAGCCGCCATCAGCAAGAGGAGGCGCTCAGCCAATCGATCTCTTACTATGAGAACGACCTTGCCCTCATCGACTGGAATGGCGCGATCCTCTATGATCCAGACTATGAGGACTCGGCCAACGTCCTGGAATTTCTCAATGTCGAGCTGCTCGAGGCCCGTTATGTCGATGCCCAGCTCGATCGACGACTGCTCGAGTATGGCCCGCTGCCACCGAAACCCCGTTTCGCTCCCATCCCTTTTCGGAATCCCTACGCGCGCCAGATCGAGGATCTGGCCGTATGGAAGGCCGAGTATCTCCTGCTCAACGAACGGATCGACAACTCCCTCAAACTGATCGGTGACCTCTACTTGGCGCGCCTGCACACGGCCGCTGCCCGCCGATTCTACCTGCAGGAATGGAATCTGATCATCTCCCGCAAACTGGAGATCATCGACGACCTCTACCAGATGTTGACCGACCGGGTGCAGGCGTTTCAGAGCCAGATGCTCGAATTGATCATCATCCTTCTCATTCTGGTCGAACTGGTGTTGGCGTTGGTAGCGAAGCCCTGAGTGCTGTTGAGTGGGTTGGCGGAGACGCCCGATAGGTGAGCATCCATCCCTCTTCGCTGATCAGCCAGCCGTGGCGAGGCGAGGCGAACCAGAGCAGGAGAGGGCTGGTTCTGCCAAGGCGCAGCGACTCCTGCCAATGGGCTCCCTGGTCGGTTGTCATCCAGAGGCGCTGCGGCCACTCGTCTGTTGCTCTGACCAGACGCCAGCCGGCAGAGATCTCGGGAAAAGCCGCCCCCAGCGAGGTTCCCGGCGGAGACGAGCCGACCAACTGCCAGCGTCGATTGGCCTCCTCCGGATGGCTCTCCAGATGGCTTGGCGTAACGGCCGGCACCGACAGGATCGTTTCCCAGTTGGGAGCGCTCCCCGAACCGATCTCCAGCTGAACCAGTCCATTGGCCGAGACCCGCAGGTTGCGCAACCGGATCGGTCCGGCCTCCTTTCGCGTGGGAAGGGCTACCCGCTGCCAGCTCTCTGCGCCATCGCGCGTCTCCCAAAGTTGGCTCTCCCCCCCCGGCCCGGTTCCACTGATTCCCCAGGCTCCCGGGGAGCCCTTCCCGAAGGGCGATCGAGGCTGGCACTGCAACTCCTCGACGCGAGTCGTGGCAAAACTTCCTGTGTCGCCCTTGACTTCGGCCCACTGCCGTCCACCGTCGATGGTTCGCCAGAGGGCTCCCTCACCCCGCAGGGCAACCCCTCTTCGCGTGTCGAGGAAGCAGAACGTACGGAAGGGGGGCCCCACCGTCAGGGATCGTTCTGACCACTGCTCTCCCCCATCCTCGGTTGCGAGCAGGAGCGTTCCTCCACCCGGCTCCTCTCCCATCAACCAGCCGTGACGCCAGTCGAGAAAGAAGAGGGACCGCACTGTCAACGCACGTCCGAGCGGCAAGCGCTTCCACGTCTGCCCTCCGTCGGTCGTCCTTCGCAACGCGCCACGCTTCCCCCCAACCCAACCGGTCAGTGGGTCGACGAACCAGACCACTTGCCATCCCTCGTTTGGCAAGGTCGATGCGGGCAACATCTCCCAGTCAGGGTCGATGATCTCTACTCGGGGTGGAACGACCTGCTCAGCAGTCGCCTCTTTCACCGTTGTCTCGACTTGGCGTGGAACAGCGCTGACCGCTTCTGCCTTCTCTGGCGGTGTTCCTCCCACGCGAGAGGAGGGGAGGGTGGCTCCCGGCTCTTCCCGGGCGACGATGTACTCCGTGATCCACCCCGCTTGTCGGGCCTGCTCCGCTGCCGTCCTTGCCAATGCCGCAGTGGTAAAGCGGCCAAAGCGCACCCGTTGCCGCTGCCCCACTTCCGGAATGACCGCTGGCTGGCGATAGGCCGGCAATCCCCTCACCTTCAGCTGCCCGACAACCTTATCTGCATCCTCCGCCGATTCGAGAGAGGCGACCTGAACGGTGAAGAGTCGTTCCTGCCCCAATCCCACCAGGATCCCTCCGTTGGGCAGTGCCGCGATCAGCCAGAGGAGGGCCAAGCTGCCCACCAACATTCTGGTTCCAGATCTCCTCATCCCGTTTCTCCTTCTCGGCGATGCCTCTTCTCTCTTTCTGGGGGCGTCAGGGGGTGAGCTCTTGGCTGATGCACGGTGGTCGCCGGGAAAATTCTCTGACCGAGGACGACTGGCGCCAAGCCTCTAGTAACTCTCCGGATCCTGCAGTAGAATATGATTTGTTGTTGTTGTCGGTCCTCGAAAACTGCCGATGCATCCGCCGACCCAAACGCTGGCCTGACCAGATGGCCTGACCCGATAGGAAGCCGCCGACCTCCTCTACCCCTTGAGACTTGACGAGAAGAACCGCCACCATGAATTCTAAGCCCATCCTCGGAATCAACAAGAAGCCACAGCTCGGAGGTGATGTCGATGCTCATTGCGGAAAGTGCAAAGATACCCGCGAACACGTCATCGCTGCCCTCAACGACAGTGGCCAAATTGAACGGGTCCAGTGTCGGACCTGTCAAAGTAACCATCTCTACCGGGAGCGGACAACTCGTTCGGCGACGTCTCGTACTACCGCGACCCCCCGCGCGTCGCGTAAAGAGGCGAGCACCGACTCGCTCCCCGAAGGACCGTTACGCAAGTACTCGATGCAGGATCGCTTCGCGCTCGGAGACCGGATCGACCATCCCCGCTTTGGTGTCGGAGTAGTGGCGGAAGTCCGCCCAGGCAAGATCGATGTCAAGTTCGGGCGCGAACTCAAGACACTCATTCACGGGGCCTGAGCCCGGCGAGACGAGACCGGAGGTAGGCCCGAAGCTGGACCAGCGCGCGGCCCCGATGGCTGCGGGCCAGTTTCTCTTGCGGTGAGAGCTCAGCAAAGGATCGGCCGCTCCGTGGATCAAGAAAGACAGGGTCATACCCGAATCCGCTCTCCCCGCGGGGCGCCAAAGAGATCCTGCCCTCACAGAATCCGGTGAAGGTCTCCCGGACCGTCTCTCCGTCTTTCTCCCCGACCAGCGCCAAGACGCAAACGAAGCGGGCGTCCCGGTCATCCTCCGGGACACCCGTCAGCTCGCCAAGCAGGCACGCGTTGCGCTCGCGATCCGTGAGGCTCTCCCCGCCAAAGCGGGCGGAGTAGATGCCAGGGCGCCCCTCCAACGCCGCGACCTCCAATCCAGAATCATCGGTCAAGGTCAGCTCGCCCGTTGCCCGGCTGTAATAGTCTGCTTTGAGCAGGGCGTTCTCTACGAAGCTCGTGCCGGTCTCCTCGACTGGTGGCGGGGGGCTTGCCAAGTTGCCGAGGCCAATCACCTCCCACCCATCCGCATTGAGAAGGCCCCGCAGCTCCGCGATCTTTCCCGGGTTGGTTGTTGCCATCAAAATCCGCACGCCTCTACCTCTCATCGTTGGGGCCAAGAGCCACTGACCTGTTGCACCACCGCACACGGACTACCAGCATGGAGAAGGGAGAGGCTGAAACGGGCGGACGCGTCGTCGGAGTGGATCACTGCCTCGTCGGCGGAGGGGAGAGTGGCTCCGCTCCGATCCGGGCAATGGCAATACTGATGTTGTCAGGGCCTCCCCGCGCGTTTGCCGTGGCGATCAGTGCACCGGTTGCTTCTTCGGCAGGCATTTGACGCAGGATGCGGAAGATCTCGTCGTCCCGGACCAAGCCGGTCAATCCATCGGTGCAGACGACGAGCAGATCTTCGGGCTCAAGCACCAGTGGCTCGCCGCGAACCTCGACCCGCAACTCCTCGCGCAGCCCGAGCGCCCGATCGAGCCAGTTCCGTTCCGGATGGCTCGCTGCCTCCTCTTCCGTGATCAGGCCATCTTCGAGCATCCGCTGCACGCGGGTATGGTCACGGGTCAACCGGACGATCCGGTTCTGTCGAATCAGGTAGATGCGGCTGTCGCCGACGTGGGCGAGATAGGCGACGTCTTCGATGACCACCAGCACCGCGCAAGTGGAACCCATTCCTTTGCATGAGCGGTCCCCACGGGCCCGCTGCAGGATCATCCGGTTGGCCTCGAGCACCGCTTGGCGAAGCCGCTCCCCCGTCTCGATCACCTCGTCCATCAAGGCAAAGAAGGTCTGTCGAATCGTCTGGACGGCCAGTCGACTGGCGACCTGCCCACACGCACCCCCTCCCACTCCATCGGCGATGATCAGCAGGTCGAGCCCGGTCCGCTCGTCGCGGATGTGGCCAATACTGTCCTGGTTCTCGTGTCGCTCCCGCCCCGGATCGGTTCGGTGCGTGATCGTCACCGGTAGTCCCACCCCCACTCCCTCCGCACCTCTCAATCGGGTCCAGATCCTCGGAGGCCCCCCCCGGAGATCTCTCTCCTCAGGAGGCATAGGCATCGGGCCGTGCTCGCTCAGATTCGCTGCGCTGCAACGAAGGTGAGATGGGTGTTTCCGACGCGAATCTGGTCATAGTTCTGCAGGGGATGCGCCTCGGTGATCTCGCGCCCATTGACGAAGGTGCCGTTGCGGGAGAGGTCGTCCTTGATGAGGCAGCGCCCTTCCCGATAGACGAGGATCGCGTGTGAGCCGCTGACAGTGTCATCGTCGATGACGATGTCGCAGACTGGATTGGCACCGAGTCGGTTGTAGCCGGCGTAGAGCCGGAAGTCCTGTCCGTCTGGATTGCTGGAGTAGCTGATCAGCCAGCCGACCAATTTGCCACGAGACGTCTGTTTCTGAAGGAGGGCATCGGGGGCAATGATGGTTTTGCGATCGGCCTCGACGGCAGGTTGGCGCCGGGGTCGAGCCTCGTTCTCAGCCCGCCCGACGATTCGTCCCTGAGGGATGACGGGATGGACTGGGATCACCTCTTCCCGCGATTCAATGCGCATTGGAGCCTCACGGATCGGTACAGGGGGAGGCGGCTCCATCTCCAAGGCCGGCGGCATGGGGCGTCGCTCCTCGGCCATCTCCCGTTCACGCGGGAGGGGCGGCTCGACTGCCACGGTTTCCTCGTCAGTCCGCGACGATTGCGTATCGGGTGCGGAGACGGGAACCTCCGCAACCTCCGCCTCCTCCTCCGCAAATACTTCGAGCCCGGCGACGGGGGTCTTCCGCGCCGCCTCCGACCTTCGCTCTGTCCAGGGCTCCTTCTCCTCGAGAATGGTCGCGGCCATCTCCGCTGGCTTCTCGACTCTCTCTTCAACGTCATCTTCGATGGCACGGGCGCGGACGACCGGATCCCGGGTCCCATTGACCGGTCGCTCTCTCTCCGCAGTCCAGATATTTCCTGCCCCATTTCGCGAACCATCCAACGGTCCCGTCAGGGTGCCAGTCCGGGAGGGGCTTTTGGAGGTCGCGTAGGCCGACTCCGCACCCACCGGCGGACAATAGGGGCAGCTGCTGTAGACGGCACTGTAGATATGCTCGTTGGCACATTTCAAGAGGGGCGACCGCGTAAATGCGTGCCCACAGTTCCCACAGTATTTGGCTGTTTCGAGGTTCTGGCTCCGACACACCGGACAGATCATCATCCTATTCCTTCTCCTTCCTTCTTCTGCCAGGCTTGGCTCGAGCCATCGCTTGGCAACACGTTCAGGGGGCAACCTGAGGATTCGATTTTGTGACAACCTGGGCAAGTCACGATGACGGGGGCTGCCCGTTCGCTGTGTGTGTGGGGAGAATGGCTCGTCGAAGAGAACGGTTGACGGGATCTCCCCCTCCTGATCCGGCATCTCGATCGACCATCGCCGCAGTTGAGCCTCTCGTGGGATAACCTGCCGGCTCCTCTTCCGAGAGAATGGCTCCAAGTAGAACCGATATCATATACCAGGAACCCGCCATGCGCCCAAGGAAGATTTGGGTTCGCGCGCCAAGAGCCCTGCAAGAGGCTGGAGGGATCGCACCGGCGGAGACGCGGCTAGGTTGACAGAGGGCAGGTCTTCCCATACGCTACCAGGGCATGAAGATTCTCTCGATTTTTGGGACACGCCCCGAGGCGATCAAGATGGCGCCGATCCTCGCGCGCCTTAAACAGAACTATCCGGAGGTCGCCAGCGTCGTCTGCGTCACGGGCCAGCACCGGGAGATGCTCGATCAGGTACTGCCCCTTTTTGGAATCGTCCCCGACCATGTCCTCGCCCTGATGCAGGCCAACCAGACGCTCTCGACGTTGACAGCGGAGGCGATCCGGCGCCTCGATCCCATCCTGGCCGCCGAGCGTCCTGATTGGGTCTTGACCCAGGGCGATACGACGACCGCCATGGTCGGGTCTCTCGCCGCCTTCTATCATCGATGTCGGGTGGGTCACGTCGAGGCCGGTCTCCGTACCTGGGACAAATGGCAACCCTTTCCGGAAGAGGTCAATCGCCGCATTGCCGATGCGATCGCCGACCTCCACTTTGCCCCGACCCCGCAATCGGCGGAGAATCTCTTGCGGGAAGGCATCTCTCCTGACGGGATCGAGGTCACTGGAAACACCGTCATAGATGCGCTCCAGACGGTCGCGGGTTGCCCGTATGACTGGACGGAGGGACCGCTCGCCGGACTGCCGCGCGAGGCCCCGCTCGTCCTCGTCACTGCCCATCGGCGCGAGAACTTCGGTGCCCCGTTGCGCGATATCTGCACCGCCCTGCGGACGGTCGCGACCCGCTTCCCGTCGGTCCACCTCGTCTACCCCGTCCACCTCAACCCCAATATACGTGGGCCCGTTGAGGCGGCGCTGACTGGCCTTCCCAACGTTCATCTGCTGCCCCCCCTCGACTACCTTCCCCTCGTCCACTTGATGAAGGCCGCCTCCTTCGTCCTGACCGACTCGGGAGGAATTCAGGAAGAGGCCCCCGGCCTTGGCAAGCCCGTCCTTGTCCTGCGCGAAGTCACCGAGCGCCCCGAAGGGGTCGACGCCGGGACCGTCCAGCTGGTCGGCACGGATCCGCTCCGGGTCGTCGGGGCGGTCACGACCCTCCTCACCAATCCCGAGGCCTACCGCCGCATGGCCACCGCCGTCAATCCATACGGCGATGGTCTTGCCAGCCAGCGGATCCTTGCGCGTATTGTCGGAAGATAGAAATCGTCGTATATTCTCCGGCATCCCTCCTCTTGCCGGGGTGGTGAAATCGGTAGACACAGGGGACTTAAAATCCCCTGACCGCAAGGTCGTGCGGGTTCGAGTCCCGCCCTCGGCATTCGCTCCATCCCTTCCCCATCTTCTCTACTTCCATCGCGTTGACGGTCATTTGATCGAAGATTGCCATGGCGTCTAATGAGAAATGGGGTTAGATGATCCCAACGAATTCTGCTGCAACCTGAGCGTGCCAAGGACAACGGCTGAGTGAAGGTGCCACCCAACATAGCATCCGGGATACCGAAGCCGTCCTCTGCCACTCGGCCAACCGCAATTGGCTCCCAAATTTCGGGAACTTTACCCTCAAAGTGATCCCAAAACTGAAAGAATTGTATCAGTCAGAGTCTGCAGATTAGCGCAGATTAAAGCTCAAGAGTGCAAACTCATCCTGCCAAGACTACGGCGGTAGTCACCCGCGATCCCCGACATTGCCGTCAGTCCGAATGAAAAGGGAAGGGGCGACTAATGCCTAAGGTAAAAGGGTAGTAAAGATTGCCATGACAATCACCAGCCCGGTGATGAGCGCCGCCAGTCCAAACCAGAAGGAGGGCCGCTGCGCGAAAGGCGTCGGAGGATCGGTGAGGATCTCCTCCAGCCGTCCCTCTTCAGTTGCCGGGGGTCGTTTTAAGGGAACTCAAGTGCAGACTCCTGCCCCAGAATGCGGAAGCAACTGATACGGCGATCTGCTGTCACTGCCGACGTAGCGGCTGGGGTCTGGCTGCCCGGCGCTTGGTTTCGGATCCTTCGATCCCTTCCCAGCCGCTCCGGGGAGACCGCTCCCAAGGCCCGCAGGCCGATGACGGTCCCGGTCAGTGCCACCAGAAAGAGAGTCACAATCAGGAGTTTGGTTTATTTCATAAAAGTCCGTCCTTGAAAGAGTGTGTGGGGTTGACGTCGAGTCCTTGGACACTCTCTGGATCATCAAGGTCAGATGGCTGAGGGCGCGTTGTGACGAGTCCGGGTGGGAGGTCGCCACCTTGCAGAGACGAGGGGGATCTCCGGGGAGTTCTCTCGGTGTGCGCGGTGGTTGGGCAGTCTTGCATGACCTCACTCTCCCTTCTCAGGATCTCTTGAAGAACCGGTCTTCTGGCTCTCTCCGCTGCCCCGTCCGGTTCGTGCGGGGGGAAGAGGCCATTACTGATTGGGATAGAGCTTCTGACGCAGCGCGTCTTTGAGCTGGGTTCCCTGTTGATAGGCGGCATCGGCCTTCTGTCGGACCGGTTCCGGGGCAAAGGTGTGGAACCCGGCCTTGGCCTCGGTCAGTGACCGTCGGGCGGCCTGCAGTTGCTCGGTCTCGGTGCGCGTCACCACTTGGCCTTTCTGCGCCTCTTCGAGAAGGCGGTCGGCCCAGGCCGTGACCATGCTCGCGCGGCGGATGGCCTGCATCGTCGTCGAGGCTTGCTCCCCGATCTCCGGCTGTCTCGGCAGGCTGGAGGTCGACGAGTTGTGACAACTGGCGCACATTGCCGCGGTCTGTTCGGGGGTGTAGATTACCTCCGACGCCATATGGCCGTGACAGGTATTACAGCTCGGACCGACTCCTGTATCCTTCAGCTTCTGGTAGTGGCGGCTCTCGACGAAGGCGCTGACGTAAGGTTGATGGCATTCC
>JBMUAP010000026.1:0-13695 GCA_049454155.1 Blastocatellia bacterium | reverse complement strand
ACGACATCGCGCTCTTCTGGCACGGCACGGAGGTCGGTCGCCTGTCGTGCGAGTGTCCCCATGATGTCGTCCGCTTCGTAATGGGCCAATCGGAGGATCGGGATGCGCATGGCCTCGCACAGGCGGTCGAGATAGGGAAGCTGCGCGACCATCTCGTCCGGCATCGGCGCCCGGTGCGCCTTGTACTCCGGATATTTCTGCTGCCGATAGGTCGGCTCTTTCGAGTCGAGGACGACTCCCAGGTAGTCCGGGTGGTGCTCCCGGGTCAGCTTGCGCAGCATCATCGCGAAGCCATAGATCGCGTTGGTCGGGAGCCCGCGGGAGTTGGAGAGATTGCGGATTGCGTAGAACGATCGGTAGAGATTGGACATCCCATCGATCAGGAAGAGCCGCTTTGGCCTCGCCGAAGGGGAGGCGGTGGTTGAACTCATGGTGGGCTCCTTGGGACCGAATCTCGCGAAAGACCCCTCGCCTGAAGAGGCAGAGGGGTCCAATTTGTACATCTCAATGAGCGGGCTAAGCCCAGGCCAGCCAATCCCCGGGCGCCTCTTTCTGGCCGGAAGTGATGGCGAAGAAGGCCTCCTGCAGCGTAGCCGTGATCGGCCCGCGCCGGCCCGCCCCCACCGTGATCCGGTCAATGCTGCGGATGGGAGTGATCTCTGCCGCTGTCCCTGTAAAGAAGACCTCGTCGGCGGTGTAGAGCCACGCGCGTGGAATCACCTGCTCGACGACTTCCAATCCCGCAAGGCGGGCAATCTGCATGACCGAATCGCGTGTGATCCCCGTCAGAATCGCGCTGCTCAACGGCGGGGTGAACAGTTTTCCTCGGCGGACCAGGAAGAGATTCTCCCCACTTCCTTCGCTGACATTGCCATTGGTGTCGAGCGCGATTCCCTCGGTAAACCCGTTGAGGATCGCCTCCATCTTGATCAGCTGGGAGTTGAGGTAGTTTCCGGCGGCCTTGGCGGTTGGTGGGAGGGTGTTGTTGTGCATCCGGGCCCAGCTGGAGACGCAGACATCGACACCCTCTTCGAGCGCCTCTTGTCCGAGATACTTTCCCCAAACCCAGCTGGCAATGTATGCCTCGACCGGATTCGGAAGCGGGTTGACCCCGAACGATCCATACCCGCGGAAGACGACCGGTCGCAGATAGCACGCCTCGAACTGGTTGACCCGGACCACTTCCAAGGCCGCCTCGACCAACTGGTCGACTGACCAGGCGAGCTCCATCCGGTAGATCCGGCAAGAGTCGTGGAGTCGCTCCATGTGCTCTCGCAAGCGGAAGATGGCCGGTCCCTTGGACGTCTTGTAGCAGCGAATCCCCTCGAACATCCCGGAACCGTAGTGGACGACGTGCGACATGAGGTGGATCTGCGCGTCCTCCCAGTTGATAAAGGTTCCGTTATGCCAGACCTTCTTGGCTGTCTGGGTGGATGCAGGGGGATGTGCCATGGTACTTTTACTCCTTGTGCTGGTATGCTGATATTTGAGAACGGGACCACTTTTCGGTGGTCAATCTTTATTCTTGAACGGGGTCATGATACTGGCCCAAGGGACGTTGCGCAAGATTGGAGGATAGGACTGCTAGGACGTATAGGACGGATAGGTCCTGCCAGTCCTACGGGTCCTGCGCATTCTGCGGGTTCTATGGGTCCTATCGGTCCTACTCGTCCTATTCCCTTATGATTAAACTTGACTTTTTAGCAATTCTGCGGTGTCCGGCCTGCCATGGGAAACTGGAAGAGAGACCCGATGGCCATGGGTTGGCCTGCATCTCCTGTCGACGAGTCTATCCGATTCGGGATGAGATCCCGGTTCTCCTGATCGAAGAAGCCACGATTGAAGAGCCCAAGTCGGAGACTGCTTGATGGGGCAGCCGCTCTTTCAGGCTCTGCCGATCGGGAGTCGAATCCTCTTTCTGCGGTTGCGCAACCTCGGGGAGGCGGTCCTCGACACGGCCAATCTGCGAGCACTTCGGGCGTGGCGTCCCGACTTGGAGATCACGATCCTCGTCGAGGCCCTCTACGAAGATCTCTTCGTCAGCGATCCGGACCTGCAAGTCCTGCCGTTAGAGCGTGGAAACCAGCAGTCGCGAAGCCGGCTGGCGGCGCGCCTCTCTGTGGTTCGGGAGATTCGAAGGCGCCGGTTCCACGCCGTCGTCAACCTTCATGGTGGTCCCACGAGCGCGCAACTGACCCTCCTCAGCGGGGCTCGCCACCGTGTCGGAGCGGAGCACTTCCGCCCTCGCTGGGCCTATAATCTCCAACTGCCGGCAGTCGACGTCATTCTCGGACGACCGGGGATCAGCCAGACGCTCCACACCGTCGAGAACCAGTGGGCCGGCTTCTGCTGGTTGGGGCTGCCGACGGTCTCTCCCGGGCCCACCCGCTTGTACGTCGTCCCTTCATATCGCGAGAGCGCCACGGCCAAGCTTCGGGATGCGGGAGTCACCCCTGAGCGCCCGTATGCTGTTCTGGCACCGACCAATGAGTTCGCCACCAAGCGGTGGCTCCCCGAGCGGTTTGCTGCGGTGGCTGACTGGCTCCACGACCGCGGTTGGCAGGTCGTCATGACCGGAGCGCCCACCGCCGAGCAGCAAGCCCAGCTCGCCGCCGTACAACAGCACGCCCGAGCCCCCCTGGCCACCCTCTGCCAGTTACGGATTGGAGAGTTGGTGGCCGTCATCGCCGGTGCAGGCCTGCTGGTAGGAAATGACAGCGGACCCGCCCACATAGCCACGGCCGTCTCGACGCCGCACGTTGTCCTCTTTGGTCCGGCGAGTTCCGTCCGGTGGCGGCCGTGGGTGGTCCCAACTGAGAACGGAAGTGCCCCACTCGCGGACGTGGTTCAGAACCCGTTTGCCTGTAATCCCTGCTCGATGTTTCGCTGCGAGGTCTTCCCTGAGCCAGAATGCATCCGCTCCATCCGCGTTGAGCAGGTTCAGTCGTCGATCGAGCGGGTTCTCTCAGGGGCTGGCGAGAAGCAGCTTCGACTGGGAGAGAACCTTGCGGGAGAGAGGAGTTGAGCCGCTTGCTGGACGCTGGAACAGCCGAGGCGATTCTTGATCGGTTCCAAGGACGTCGTTTGATCGTCCTCGGGGACCTCATGCTCGATGAGTTCATCTGGGGGGAGGTGCGTCGGATCTCCCCCGAAGCCCCTGTCCCCGTAGTCGAGGTTCGTCGCGAGACTCTTCAATTGGGAGGTGCCGGCAATGTGGTGGCCAACCTGCTCACCCTTGGCGCAGAGGCCATCCCGATCGGTATTCTCGGGGAAGACGAGGCCGGGCGGCGGATGCGAGACCTCTTTGCCACCTATGGTGCCTCGACCGAGGGGCTCTTGTCAGTCGCCGACCGCCCAACGACCCGCAAAACCCGAATCGTCGCCCATAGCCAGCAGATGGTCCGCGCCGACCGCGAAGACCGTTCTCTCATCCCGGAGACGATCGAACGGCAGATCCTCGCGCTCTATCTGGAAGCGCTCCCCACCGCCGACGCGGTCATCCTCTCCGACTATGACAAAGGGCTCCTCACGCCGGCCCTCCTGCAAGGCGCGATCCAGGCTGCCCGTGCCGCTGGCAAACCGATCTGTCTCGATCCCAAGATTCGTCACTTTCCCCATTATCGATTGGTCGATGTCGTCACCCCCAACCAGCTCGAAGCCGAACGGGCGTCCGGGATCGAAATCACCAACCTCGACTCCCTTCTCCAAGCCGCAACCCGCATTCGGGATCTTCTCGATTGCGGCTGTGTGCTGATCACCCGAGGCGAATTGGGCATGTCCCTCTTCGATGCGGAGGGGGCCATCTCCCACATTCCCACCACTGCCCGTGAGGTGTATGACGTGACGGGGGCAGGTGATACGGTCATTGCCACCTTGACACTCGCGCTCTCAGCTGGCTGCCCTCTGCTGCACGCTGCCAACCTCGCCAACCTCGCGGCTGGCGTCGTTGTTGGCAAGGTGGGGACCGCTCCTGTCTCCCGTGATGAGCTTCGCGAGGCCCTGCGTCGACTCTCCCCCTCTCAGATTTGATCTGCCGCTGCCCCCTCCGTGGCTGGTGGGTTCCCGCGGCTGCTCCCTTCGGATTTTTTTCCCTCTCGTGGTATCCTATGCAACTTGTCTGACAAGGATTGAATCCGAGAGGGGCGCCCTTTCAAGATTGGCCGAGATGGGTCAAGGATCGGAAGAGAGAGGCGGAAGGGATCGCATATCGGACTCGGTCTTTTGCGCCCGAGAGGAGTTGGGCTCGGGCGACGGTACAACCCCTGGAGATGTGCGCAAGATATGAGCGATACAAAAACGGCTTCTGGGATGTGGAGAAAAGATCTGGGAAGTGAGGCGGCGAAGACCGCCAAGTCGGTGTGCAGGATCAAGGGAGACAAGACGGAAGGCAGCAGGGGAGGACTTTTCATCCCTTGCTTGAAGATTGCCTTGACCATTGGAACGCTGGCGGCACTGCTCGGCGGGCCGATCGCGGCAGCCGAGCGGGAGCGGGAGCGGGAGGGGCTCTCTCCTCGTGCGCCCCAAGCGGGGACCGCTCGGATGATGATGCCCCACCTTCCGGGCCAGGATCCCAATGCAGAGCGAAGTGAAGGGGGAGAGTCACCTCTGGAGGTTGAAGATCCACCCACTGCCTCTCTCGGCCTGGGCGAGACCCGTACCTTCGAAGCCACGGCCTATGCCCTCAAAGGAGTGACGCGGAATGGCGTCTATGTTCGCCGTGGCGTGATCGCTGCAGATCCACGCATTCTCCCTCTCGGCTCGATTGTCCAGTTGACCTCCGATCAGTATTCAGGAGTCTATCGGGTCCACGACACCGGCGGGCTCATCAAAGGAGAGATCATCGATCTCTGGGTCCCGACCAACCAGGAAGCTCGTCAGTTTGGTCGGCGCAAAGTCAAGATTCAGGTTTTGAAATTGGGGAAGCGCCGGGCGCGTCGATAGCCCTCTTTTCTCTCTCTGGCGGTGGCGTCCGATCCCTCCGCAGGAAGGGAGGAAGCAACGGCTTCCCCTCTCATCTGGCTGAAAACAAAAATTGGAAGACACTTCTCGACAGGCTCCAATACTGGGGCCTGTTTTTTTCTCTGCCTTCTCTGGTCGCTGAATTTCCGCGGATCCTGCCTGCCTTCCTCCCATTGACCTTGACAAGTTTGAGGGACTGTTCGTATAGTTCGCCTTGCCCGGTATAATCTCCGAGTATTCGCAGATCCATAATTTCAGAACGAACTCATCTGTTTTACTGTCATCCTGAGGCCTCAATCTGGGGTCTCAATCTGGGGTCTCAACCTGTTTGATGACGCCGGAAGAGGAAGTTCCTCGACTGGAGGGACCCTGATTTCTCCTTGGGCTCTGGGTGAAGAGTCAAAAGGCCGAATTATTTTGCAGTGCCTTCATCATCTGATTAAGGCTGTTCCTGTCGTTGGTTGTTGAGCAGATTTCAGATCGAAACGACTCTTCGCGTTCGGCAGGAACCCATCTCCATTCGTTAATCAATCAAGAGATCGTCGCGACGGGCGGACTCAGCCAAGTCCTCCTCGTTCCGGTCATCGCCAGATGGGAGCCCGACCTGTCGTCTGGATCCATCGACGTTGGCGCCCGGACGTAGGCGGGCTCGGTCATTTTTTGCAGCTTGGCCGTTTCCAGGCAAGAGAGACACCGAATCAATTGCAGATAAGAACAGAAGATCACTTTTCATCGACTGAAAGAGCAGGTCCCTTCGATCGCCCTGCACCCTGGACGAGGAGGGGATGCAAGCAGAGAGCCCTATCCGGTAGGAACTTGGCTCAATAAGAAGAAAGGATGGATAACCGACCATGAATATGAAGCGCGGAAGATTGGGAAGGTGGGCACGGACTGAGATTCACCAAATTCAATGGATCCTGGCCGTCTTGCTGGCGGGAGCGATGGTCTCTTTCTCGACGGAGGCACAAGTTCTGTATGGATCGATCGTCGGGTATGTGACGGACGATTCGGGAGCGGTCGTTCCTGGCGCCACGGTCAAGATTACCAACCGGGGGACGAACCAAGTGAGAGAAGTCCTGACCAATACGGAAGGGAGCTTCGGCTTTCCCACGGTGCAAGCCGGAAGTTGGGAAGTAACCGTCAGCAAGCAAGGATTCAAGAGTGTGACCAAGACCGGGGTCGAGGTGACGCTCAACAGCATTGCCCGCTCGGACATTCAGTTGGAGGTCGGGAACGTCGCCGAGTCGATCTCGGTGACGGCGGACGCGGTCTTGTTGCAGACTGATCGCGCGGAGGTGCGGGCGGAACTGACAAGCCGTGAACTGACCAACCTGCCAATTCCCGCGGGCCGGAACTACCAGAATCTCTTGCGGGCACTTCCGGGAATTACCCCCCCGTCAAATGCCCACTCGGTTCCGACCAATCCTTCGCGGGCCCTGATCTACAATGTCAATGGGACATCGGCGAGCTCCAATAATGTCCGCATCGATGGTGCGAGTCAGTACAACATCTTTCTCCCGCACGTCACCGCCTATGTGCCGGCGCTCGAAGCGATCGAGACGGTCAACGTTGTGACCAACAATTTCGACGCCGAGCAGGGATTGGCGGGCGGTGCGGCGGTTAACGTCCAGATCAAGAGTGGGACCAATCAGTTCCGTGGATCAGCCTTTGAATATCACGATAACAACCACACCAAAGCCAAGCCTTGGATTCTCCCACCAAACGAGGATAAGCCGAAGCGGGTCTATAACCAATACGGAGGGACCTTGGGTGGTCCGATCATCAAGAACAAGCTCTTCTTCTTTGGCAGTTATGAAGGGACATCAGATCGGCAGCTTGGGACGCGGTTTCTAACCCTTCCAACCGCCGAGATGCGCAATGGGATCCTCTCCGGGGGCGCGGTGCGGGTCTTTGATCCAGCGACAGGAGATCAGATTGGTCGGAACCGGGAGGAATTTGCCGGGGCGATCATTCCGGCGTCGCGCATCGATCCGATTGCGCGGAAGATCCTGCAAGACCTTCCGCTTCCTAATGTGGCGGGACGGATCGGAGCCAACATTGCCAACAACTACTATGCGACGGCGCCCTATTCGTTCGACCGCAAGACGTTCGATACCAAGATCAACTGGAATATTACAGACAAGTTGACGTCCTACGGCCGGTTCAGCGTGCTGAGTTACAAGCAGCTCAATCCGGGAGCACTCGGAAAGCTGGATGGTGTGGGGACGGCACCGCAGGGAGGGAATACCGGGGTTGGCTCCGGAGAGACCTATGGGGTGACAGTCGCAGGGGTCTACACTATCAGCCCCAACTTCATCATCGACGCCAATATTGGGTACACGCGGCAGGGAACGAACTCGGAGCAGGGCTTCCTGGATCAGAAGATCGGGCTCGATGTCCTGGGAATTCCTGGAACCAATGGCCCGCGTGCTTTTGAGAATGGGTGGCCACGGTTCGCGATCTCGGGCTTTGCCAACCTCGGCGTGCAGGACAGCTTCATGCCATACTACCGCAACGATCCGCAGTGGCAGTACGTGACCAATTTTAACTGGACACGACGCAATCACAACATCCGATTCGGATTCGATTTTGCCCGGCAGATTCTCAATCATCAGCAGGCGGAGTTCATCGGAGGATCCGCGCAGCCGGCCTCTGGCGGCTTCGGCTTTGGCAGTGGACCGACCCAGCTCTGTGAAGCGGGCAATGCGGCAGGAACCGCTTGTTCCCGATTTACGCCGAGCAATCTCTACAACGCCTTTGGGACCTTTCTGCTGGGGTATACAACCGGACATGGTCGGACGCTCTTGGTCGATGATCAAATCATCTTCAAGGCGCAGGCCTACAGTTTCTATGTTCGCGACCAGTGGCAGGTCAATTCCAAATTGACGGTTACGGCGGGGACACGGTGGGAGTACTATCCGCTGCCTGTTCGCGAGGATCGTGGGATTGAGCGTTACGATTTCAATACCAACGAGATGCTGGTCTGTGGGGTCGGGAACATCCCCAAAGACTGTGGAGTGAAGTTGAGCAAGCGTCTCTTCTCGCCGCGTGTGGGGCTAGCTTGGCGCGTGAGCGACAGTTTTGTGGTCCGTTCTGGATATGGGATCACGTGGGATCCGATCAGCTTGGCACGGATCTTCCGGACCAACTTTCCGATGTTGATCGCGTTGAATGTCCCGGTACCAAACTCTTCCCAACCGTCTGGAACGCTCCAGGAAGGGATTCCACAAGTGACCGTCCCAAACTTCAGCAGCGGAAGGGCTACCCCACCGGGCAATGTGAGTGTTACAACACTGGATGATCGCTTCGATCGTCCCTACATTCAATCCTGGAATTTGGTGCTGGAGAAGAGCCTCTGGAATGGGTTGGTCGCCTCGGCTGGGTATGTGGCGACACGGACGATCCGTCAATCGGCCTATCGCAATGTCAATGCTGGCTTGATTGGAGGCGGGCCAGCGAGTCAGCCGCTTAACCAGCGGTTTGGGCGGCTTGCAGGGACGACAGTCTACGGACCAGTAGGAAATTCGTCGTACGATTCGTTGCAAGTCAATGTCAAGCGTCGGTTTGCCAATGGATTGCAGTTGCAAGGAAACTACACCTGGTCGAAGGCGATGGGGTTGGTGGGGGTTGGTGGACAGAGCGAGAATTCGATCAATCTTCCCCGACCCGAGTACTATGCCTTGAACCGGTCGCTGCTCAACTTCGACATTCCGCACAACTTCCAGTTCACGGGAGCATATGAGTTGCCGTTTGGACGGGGAAGAAAGTGGTTGGCGAACAACAAAGCGGCTTCGGCATTAGCCGGAGGGTGGCAGATGAACTGGGTCTTTGGTGCCTTCATGGGAACCCCCTTCTCGCTCTCAGCGAGCGGGACGTCAATCAATGCGCCGGGAATCTCGCAGCGACCGGATCAGATTGGCGAAGTGGTCAAACTCAACAAGAAGGGGCGCAACGAGCATTATTTTGATCCGAACGTCTTTCGTCCGGTCGATTTCGATCCCAACCCGGCCAACACGGTCCGGTTTGGCACACTGGGCTTCAACACGTTACGGGGACCGGGAACGGTCAACCTTGACCTGGGGCTCTTCCGGGAGTTCCAGATTCGCGAGACCATCAAGTTGCAGTTCCGGGTGGAGGCATTCAACGCGACCAACACCCCACATTTTTCCAATCCAGGGACGAACGCCTCGGCACCAGCACGGGAGACCAACCGCTCAAGTCCAAACTTCGGGAAGATTCTGACTGACCCGGTGACAGGACGGTTACGGACTAACGGGTTCATGGAGATCACCGGGGTTCGCTCGTTTGGACGCGAGGGCATCGATGAGCGGGTGGTGCGGTTTGGGCTGCGCCTGAGCTTCTAATGTCATCGTGTTAGAACGGGAGAGGGGCCATAAGCCCCTTGTCTCGCGCCAGGATGGCCCGCCGCGAGGCGGTGCCAAGCGAATGGGAGGGGATTGCCAGTGCGGGATCCCCTCTCCTTTCATTTTGGGTGATGGATCAGGGAGAGTGGAGTTGGGTATGGGGCGAGCAGGTAGACGATGGAGGGTAGGGCCGCGGATCTGGTGGGGAGGGGCCATTCTGGGTTGTGTCACGCTCTTCCTGCTGGGGGCGCGGTGGCCAGGGGATCGGGTGGGGAACGGAGCCGACTGGTCCGCGTATGGGGGAGGCCCTGACAATACGCATTTCTCTCCCTTGCGGCAGATCGATCGTCACAATGTGGGGGAGTTGGAAGAGGCTTGGACCTATGACACGGGGGATGTCTTCGAAGGGTCCGAGATGCAGTGCAATCCCTTGGTGATCGACGGAACACTCTACGGGACGACGCCGCGGATGCGGGTCTTCGCGCTCGATGCGGCGACGGGGAAGGAGCGCTGGGTCTTCGATCCGAACGAGGGCGGGCGGGTGCTCGGGCGTCCTCGCAATCGGGGGCTCAACTACTGGGCAGGGGAGAAGGGAGAGGCGCGGCTCTATGTGGCGCACCGGAATTGGCTCTACTCGCTCGACGCGCGGACGGGGCGACCGGTCGAGACCTTTGGCGAGAAGGGCCGGATCGACCTGCGTGAGGGCTTAGGGCGGGAGGCACGTGACCTCTCGGTCGGGCTCTCGACGCCGGGGGTGATCTATCGCGATCTATTGATCGTCGGAAGCCTGGTGAGTGAGTCATTACCCGCCGCACCGGGCCATCTGCGCGCGTACGATCTGCGGACAGGGAAGCAGCGGTGGATCTTCCATACGATTCCGCATCCCGGTGAGAAGGGGTACGAGACGTGGCCACCCGAGGCCTGGACCTACAGTGGCGGGGCGAACAACTGGAGCGGGATGACGCTCGATGAGGAGCGGGGGCTCGTCTTTGTGCCGACGGGATCGGCGACCTATGATTTTTACGGCGCCAACCGCCATGGGGATAATCTCTACGCCAACACGTTACTCTGTCTCGATGCGGCGACCGGGGAGCGGAGGTGGCATTTCCAGGTGGTCCGTCACGATCTGTGGGATCGGGACCTGCCGGCGGCACCTGCTTTGGTGACGGTGCGTCGTGGAGGGCGTCAGATTGCGGCAGTCGCCCAGATCACCAAGAGTGGACACGTCTTTGTCTTCGAGCGGGAGACAGGCCGGGCGGTCTTTCCAATTGAATACCAGAAGGTCTCGACGCGCGGCGTGGAAGGCGAACAGCCAGCAGAGACGCAGCCCTTGCCGGTCCTGCCGCCACCGATTGCGCGGCAGCAGATGACGGAGGAGATGGTCACGCAGCGAACTCCGGCCGCGCATGCGGCGGCGCTCGCGGTCTTTCGGACCTTGCGGAGCGTGGGGCAGTTCGATCCACCCCGATTGGAGGGGAGCCTTGTGCTGCCCGGTTTCGATGGGGGGCCCGGATGGGGAGGAGCGGCCTATGACCCATCGAGCGGCCATCTCTTCGTCAATTCGAGCGAGGTCCCCTGTATCCTGCAGTTGGTGGAGCGGCCACGGGCGAGTGGGCGGCTGGGTGGAAAGGATCTCTATCAGCGCCATTGCGCAAGCTGCCACGGGCAGGACCTGCAGGGCTCGCCTCCGGAATTCCCCGCAGTCACCGCCCTGAGCCGCAAGTATGACGAGGAGGAGTTGCGGGCTTTGCTTCGCCAGGGGGTGGGGCGCATGCCCGGGTTTGCTTCGTTGGGGGCGGCGGCGCTGCAAGCGATTGGCCGCTATCTCTTGACGGGAGCAGAGGAAGAGGGTTCTTTGATCGTCGAGACGAAACCCAACCCTCACGAGGTGCGATATGTGACCAACGGGTACCCCCGCTTTCTCGATCCAGAAGGGTATCCGGCGATCACCCCGCCGTGGGGAACACTCAGCGCCATCGATTTGAACCGGGGGACGATCGCTTGGCAGATTCCGTTGGGAGAGCATCCAGAGTTGGTCGCTCAAGGGATCGAGGGGACAGGCAGTTGGAACTATGGAGGTCCGATTGTGACTGCTGGAGGGGTCCTCTTCATTGGGGCGACCAACTATGACCGCAAGTTCCGGGCCTTCGATCCGAGGAATGGCCAGTTGCTCTGGCAGGCACCGCTGCCGGCGGCGGGCAACGCGACCCCCGCGACCTACCTTGCGGAGGGGCGGCAGTTTGTTGTCATTGCGGCGGGGGGAGGGAAGCGTGGGGCCCCTTCCGGAGGGAAGTATGTGGCCTTTGCCCTCTCACGCCAGAAACGTTAGCCCGAGAAGCAGATTGCGGAGAGACAAGATGGTCAAACGATCGAAGAAGACCCAATGGTGGCGGTCAGGTCTGACCAACGGGAAAGATCGGAGTGGCCGGGTCGGCACTGCTCTTCTCTTGTGGGCGTTGGTGATCTGTGGGCTTTGGGCAGGAGAGGCGGTGGCCCAGACGCTCCCTGCCTTGCCCGCGATCGACGGCGAGCGCTTTGAGCCGGAGGTGCGCGCGCAGGTGGAGGCGGCCGAGCGGGCGGTGAGACAATCGCCGCTGGATCCCGCAGTCAACGGGCGGCTGGGAATGGTGTTGCAGGCCTACGAACAGTACGAGCTCGCCCGGCCGTGCTACGAGCGGGCCCGCCAGTTGGCACCGAAGGAGTTTCGCTGGGCCTATCTGCTGGGGATGGTACGGGCGGAGCTGGGAGAAGAGCCGGGCGCTGCCATGACGTTGCGAGAGGCACTGGCACTGGACGGGACCAGTCTGGCCGCGCAGTTGCGCCTTGCCGAGAGCCTCTTCGCGGCTGGGCAGTGGGACGAGAGCGCCGTGCACTATCAGCAACTGATTCAGCGGAACCCTCCCTTGCCGCAGGCACATTATGGGCTGGGACGGGTGGCAACAACCCGTCGGGATCTGGCCGTGGCGGCGACCCACTATCAGCGGGCGATCGATCTCTTTCCCGGGTATGGTGCGGCGCTCTACGCGCTCGGGGTAGTCAAACGGCAGCTCGGCCAGCGCGAAGAGGCCAAGGAATTACTGCGGCGTGCCCAGCCACTCCAGCGCAGCCAGCCCCCTCTCGACGACCCAGTGCTGCGTGAGGTGGCAGAGCTCAACCTGGGGGCGCAACAGCATCTGCGTCGGGGGATCACCCACGAGGCCGCTGGTCGGCTCGACGACTCGATCACCGAGCACGAGCGGGCCCTGGCGCTCAACCCGGGACTGGTCCAAGCCCACCTCAATCTCATCTCGATCTACGGGCGCACTGGAGAGCCGAGTAAGGCCGAGGTCCACTATCGGGCCGCCCTTGCCCAGCACCCGAACCTTCCCGAATTACACTACAACTACGGGGTTCTCCTCGTCTCCCTCAACCGGATTGGAGAGGCGAAGACTGCCTTTCAGCGTTCCCTCGAGATCAAGCCAACCTATGCGGAAGCCCATCACAACTATGCGGTCTTGATCGAGCGAGAGGGGCGACTGGAGGAGGCGGCAGCCCATTACCGTCGCGCGATCGAGAGCAAGCCGGGCTACCGCTCCGCCCATTTTCTGCTTGGCCGGATCCTGGTCAATCTCGATCGTCCCCGCGAGGCGATCGCCGAGTTCGAGCGCTCGCTCGAACCAGAGGATGCCGAGACGGCGACCTATGCCTACGCGCTGGGCGCGACCTACGCCCGTTTAGGGGAGCGGGGCCGCGCCACTGACTATCTCCAGCGCGCGCACCGCCTCGCCACGATCCATCGATTGTCGCCGCTGGCGACCCGCATTGAACGCGATCTCCAAATTTTGATGAGGCAGTGAAGGAGGGAAGGGACCTTGTCGATGGATCGACCAGATTTGAAGCAGAGGAGGCAGATGGGCCCTGGAAAGGGCCTTCCGCGAGGTCTTTCCCTGTTCGTGGTGCTGATCCTCACGTTGCTGCCTGGTCTCTCCTCGCCGGTGCCGCAGATCCCGCTGTCGCTTCTTCGGGACGGCACGGATGAGATCGGGTTGCGCGTTGTTCACCGGGCTGGGGAGACGCCAGCGCTCTACCTGCCCGAGATCATGGGGGCGGGAGGGGCGCTCTTCGACTTCGATGGGGATGGCGATCTCGACCTTTTTCTGGTCGATGGCGGCACGCTCGGCGATGAGGCTCCGCCGGTCGGTGGAGGGCCAAAGCATCGACTCCTGCGCAATGATTGGGTCCAGGGGGGAAAAGTACGACTGACCGATGTCAGCCAGAAGGGCGGCTTGGTCGGGGGAGGGTATGGGATGGGGGCGGCCGTTGGTGACATCGACAACGATGGAGACCTCGATCTCTTGGTCACCGCTGTCGGCCCCGCTCTGCTCTTCCGGAA